>DYRB01000072.1 GCA_020718945.1 Lamprocystis purpurea
CCCGCCACTTCAGTGACTTGGCCATCCCCAACAGCTAATGCAGACAGAGCCTTCTAGTTTCTAGTTTTTCGTAAGAGGCTGACCCGAAAGCTCATTCTCGAAACGAAAAACTGAAAACAGAAACCGGTTACCGGGCAACTGGACCGACCCCATGGCCGGTCCAGGCGCCGCGGCGCCGGTTGGACCCCGGCGCCGCGTCCTGGGTCAGGGCTGGATCTTGGACAGGAGTTCGGGATGGGTCACCAGCTTGCGCACGCCGTGGGCATGGTCCTCCTTGAACGGGTTGTCCTTGCACCAGGCGCTGACGCTGTTGATGTCGAGCTTGGCGCACTGGGGCCGCACGCTCCAGGTGACCTGCAAGGGCGAGCAGGTCCCCTCGGTATACTTGGGGCCTGTGGTGGACCCGAGGAACTGCACCGGGGTGCCGGTGTCCGCGGGCAGGGCCTTGGCCTGGTGATAGCCGTTCACCCGGTGGCCGTCGTAGTCCAGGCGGTCGAAGTCCAGGGCCTTGGGGTCGTTCACCAGGGTGAACACCTGGCTCTCCACGCGCAGCTCCGGGTTGGAGCAGCGCTCCGACAGACAGGCGCCCAGCCCAGCCCCGGGGGCCACGTCGCAGGAGCTGTAGACCCAATGGACCTCGATGGTGTCACCGGGCTTGAGCTCGCCATGCTCGCCCTTGCAGATGGGCCCCGCGGTGGCGGCGAGCTCGGCGGGGCTTAAGGTATCGCCCATACCGCAGCGGTAGCCGCTCTCGAAGCCGTGCCCGTCGCCGGCGCCGGCGAAGTGGGCAAAGGCCGCCGCCTTGTGCTCGGCGTTCTTGTGGAAGTGGATGTTGCACAGGTTGAGCTGGTCAAACCCGGGCGCCGGGGTGAAGCGGCGCCGGTTCTCACCGGCGGGGTTGTCGATGTCGCGGGGCGTCTGCGGGCCGAAGCCTTCGCAGGTCTTTCCCGCCCCATCGGCGGCGTGGGGGGCCTCCCCCGCGGTTGCGGCTGGGCAGGCCAGGGCAAGGGCGAGGGCGGCGGCAAAAGCAGGGTATTGGGTCATCCGGGGCATCCTCTGGTGTTTGTGGGGGTGTGACCGACCCCTTGTGGCGCTTTTGGGGCCGAGTGGATCTGCCGGTCTCGCGCCCTGCCGCCCACGACGGTCGGCCTGGCGCGGCCGCATTGGACGATGCGGCCCAGTTTCCTGCAAGCCCCGCGGTCAGGGCCGCCGAACCACGGCAGGCGCAGCGGGTCGGTCATGCAGGCAGCCCCCGCCCGCCGGTCCTCGCCAGGGGTGCTCCCCTTTGCTATTCTCCCGTCCCCGGCCGCCCGGGCCTGCCCCTCTGACACTGCTGCCTAAGGACCCAGATGACCACCCAAGCCCGTCTGCTCGTTGCCTCCTGTCTCCTGTTGGCCGCCCAGGGAGTCGCGGCCCAGTACCCCGGCCAGCCCATGGCCCCTCCGCCCCCGCCGCCCGGTTTCCCGGCCGCCGCCGGTCCTGGCCCTGGTCCCGGTCAGGCCCAGGCCCCGGCGGGCAACTGGGTGACGGTGGAGCGGCGCGCCCTGGGGGGTGCGGCCACCGTGGGCGGGACCGTGGTGCCGGTGGAGGAGATCACCTTCACCGCCCAGATGCCCGGCAGCGTCCAGTTCATCGCCGGGGCCGAGGGCGACTGGTTCGAGCAGGGCAAGGTCCTGGCGGTGCTCGATGAGTCCGGCCTGCTGGCCCAGCGCCAGGCGGCCCTGGCCCAGATCCGCACCGCCGAGGCGGCCTACCGCAACGCCGGGGTCCAGTACGACCGCGAGCGGGAGAACCCGACCCCCAAGCAGGGCGGGAACATGATGTCCCAGATGATGCCCATGCCCTTCATGGGCGACGACGGGGACAACAAGGTCCACCGCGGGGCCACCCTCTATCAGTACCGCAGCCAGATCGAGCAGGCCCAGTCCGGGGTGGTGGCGGCCCGCTCCCAGCTCGAAGGCATCGACGCCAAGCTCAAGGACACCAAGAGCGTCTCCCCCTTCGCCGGCTACATCACCCACAAGCACGTTAATCAGGGCGACACGGTCCAGCCGGGCCAGCCCCTGCTGAGCTTCGCCAAGATGGACCAGCTCCAGGTCCAGGCCGATGTGCCCACCCGCCTTGCTGGGACCCTGCAATCCGGGGCCGCGACCCAGGTCCGCCTGGACGACGTGAAGCAGACCGTGGTCCCGGCCCGGGTGGCCCAGGTCTTCCCCATGGCCGACGCCACCCGCCACACGGTGCGGGTCAAGTTCGACCTCAAGCCGGGCACCCCGGCCAAGGCCGGCATGTATGCCGACGTGATGATCCCCCAGGCCGGCGGGCGCGATGCCGGTGGTCCGGCCGGGGCCGAGGCCCTGCCCATCATCCCCATGGCCGCCGTGGTGTGGCGCGGTGGCCTGCCTATGGTCTATGTGCAGGACCCCAGGGGCCAGCCGCGGCTCAATCTGCTGCGCCTGGGCGAACAGGTCGGCGACGAGGTCGCGGTCCTCACCGGCCTGCAAGGCGGCGAGCGGGTCCTGGTCGGGCAGTGACCCCGGTCCTGTCGCGGCCTGCAAGATTTTTTGTCCGCAAATGAACGCAAATGAACGCAAATAGGTTCTGTGGATTTTCAGGATCTTACCCATTGCGCTCAGGCTTAGGAGGGTGCATCGGCCACGCCAGAACCCCTCCTTATTTGCGTTAATTTGCGTTCATTTGCGGACCAATAATCCTCCCTAACGCTGCGGCCCGCGCGGTGCCTGTGCACCCCCGGCCTGGCGCCCTACGCCCATGGCATACGAGGCGAACCCATGTCCGACCATGACCTGAGTCAAGCTGCACCCGCCCCGGGTGCCCACCACGGCGGCCCGGGCCTCGCCGGCTGGGTGGCCCAGTCCTTCATCCACTCGCCCCTCTCGCCCCTGCTGTTCTTCGCCATGCTGGGCATGGGCCTGCTCGGGCTCGTGGCCACGCCGCGCCAGGAGGACCCGCAGATCTCGGTCCCCATGATCGATGTCTTCCTCCAGTTCCCCGGCGGCTCCACCGAGCAGGTGGTGAGCCTGGCGGTGTCGCCCCTGGAGCGGCTGCTGAGCGAGATCCCCGGGGTGAAGCACGTCTACTCGGCCACGGAGCGGGAGCAGGGCATCATCACGGTGCGCTTCGAGGTGGGCGAGGAGATGGGCCCCTCGGTGGTCAAGGTCCACGACAAGATCCAGTCCAACCTGGACGCCATGCCCCCGGGTGTCATGCCGCCCCTGGTGCGGCCCAAGGGCATCGACGATGTCCCCACTGTGACCCTGACCCTGTGGTCCGATGCCATCGACGACGCGGCCATGCGCTCGCTCGCCGACAAGCTGTTGCAGAACCTGGCCCAGGTGAAGAACACCGGCCAGGGGTTCGTGGTCGGCGGGCGCCCTGAGCAGATCCGCGTGGCCGTGGCCCCCCAGCGCCTGGCCGGCTACGGGGTGACCCTGGACCAGCTCGCCCAGACCATCAAGTCCGCCAACGGCGAGCGGCGCACTGGCGGCGTCGAGGACCCCGACGGGCATTTCACCGTCTACACGGGCTCCTTCCTCAAGAGCGCTGCGGATGTGGAGCGCCTGGTGGTGGGCAGCCGCGCCGGGGCCCCGGTCTATGTGCGCGACGTGGCCGACGTGACCCTGGCCCCGGAGGACTACCGCCAGCAGGTCAACTACTACACGGGGCCGAGCTACCCGGATGCCCAGGTCAAGGCCGACGGCCTGCCCGCAGTGACCCTGGCCCTGGCCAAGAAGCCGGGCAGCAACGGGGTCGCGGTGGCCAACGACATCCTGGCCAAGGTGGCGGCCCTCAAGGGCGAACTGATCCCGGACAATGTCCATGTGGAGGTCACCCGCAACTACGGTGAGTCCGCCAACGCCAAGGTCAACGAGCTGATATTCAAGCTGTTCGTGGCCACCGGGGCGGTCACGGTGCTGGTCCTGCTGGCGCTGGGCTGGAAGCCGGCGGTGGTGGTGACCCTGGTCATTCCGGTGGTGCTGCTGATGACCATCTTCTCCGCCTGGCTGATGGGCTACACCATCGACCGGGTGAGCCTGTTTGCCCTGATATTCTCCATCGGCATCCTGGTGGACGACGCCATAGTGGTGGTGGAGAACATCTACCGGCGCTGGCTGATCAAGGGCGAGACGGACACGGAGACCGCGGTCGATGCGGTGGCCGAGGTCGGCAACCCGACCATCATCGCCACCTTCACCGTGGTCGCGGCCCTGCTGCCCATGGGCTTCGTCTCCGGGCTCATGGGGCCCTACATGGAGCCCATCCCGGCCCTGGGCTCTACCGCCATGCTCTTCTCGCTCTTCGCCGCCTTCGCCTTCACCCCCTGGCTGGCCATGCGCATCAAGCCGACCCTGAAGGCCCTGCGCAAGGCCGAGGCGTCCGAGCACAAGACCGTGGAGGCCCTGGACGGGCTGTTCCGCCGCATCCTGCTGCCGCTCATTGAGCACCGCTCCCTGGGCTGGCTGTTCCTGCTCGCCCTGGTGGGGGCCTTCGCCGCCTCCATGCTGCTGTTCTATCTCAAGGCGGTGCCCTTCAAGATGCTGCCCTTCGACAACAAGCCGGAGTTCAGCGTGGTGCTGGACATGCCCGAGGGGACGGCCCTGGGCCGTACCATCAACACCGCCCGGGTGCTGGCGGAGAAGGTCCGCGAGATCCCCGAGGTAGTCGCCATCCAGACCTATGCCGGGGCGGCCAAGCCCTTCGACTTCAACGGCATGGTCCGCCACTACTATTTGCGCCAGAAGCCCTGGCAGGGTGAGGTCCAGGTCCAGCTCACCGACAAGCACGACCGCAAGCGCACCAGCCACCAGATCGCCGTGGCCGCCCGGGACCTGCTCACCCCCCTCGCCCGGGAGGCCGGCGGGCGCATCACCGTGGTCGAGATGCCGCCGGGGCCGCCGGTCATGCAGGCGGTGGTCGCCGAGATCTACGGCCCCAACGACGCCGTGCGCCGCCAGGTGGCCAAGGACATGACCCAGATGTTCGAGGAGACCGAAGGCCTGGCCGACGTGGACAGCTACATGCAGGAGGCCCACGAGATACTGCGCTTCGAGGTGGACGCCGAGAAGGCGGTGCGCCAGGGCATCTCCGTGGACAGCGTCATCCGCAACCTGGAAATGGCCATGGGCGACTTCAAGGTCGGCGACGTCAAGCGCGGCAGCCTGATAGCCCCGACCTACATAGTCCTGGAGGTCCCCCTGGAGGTCCGCGCCCAACTCAAGCGCCTGGCCGACCTGCCCATCCCCACCGCCGACGGGCGCAGCGTGCCCCTGGCGGAACTGGGGCGCTTCGTCAAGGCCCCCCAGGACCCGGTGGTCTTCCATAAGGACCTGAGACCCATGGAATACGTGGTCGGCGATGCGGTCGGCCGGCTCGGGGCGCCGCTCTATCCCATGCTCAAAATGGAGGAGAAGCTCCTGGACTATAAGACCCCGGACGGGGTGACCCTGTCCGGGACCCTATTCAGCGGGGCCCCGCCGGACAATGGCCAGTCCGGCTTCGAGTGGGGCGGGGAATGGACCGTGACCTACGAGACCTTCCGCGACATGGGCCTGGCCTTCGGCGTCGCCCTGGTCCTGATCTACATGCTGGTGGTGGGGGAGTTCGGCAACTTCGTCACCCCGGCGGTGATCATGGCCCCCATACCGCTCACCCTGTTAGGGATTGTCCCCGGGCACTGGATCATGGGGGCGGACTTCACCGCGACCTCCATGATCGGCTTCATAGCCCTGGCCGGCATCATAGTGCGCAACTCCATCCTGCTGGTGGACTTCTCCATCGAGGAGGTGGCCAAGGGGCTCACGGTCACCGAGGCGGTGATCAGCGCCTGCAAGGCCCGCACCCGGCCCATCCTGATCACGGCCCTGGCCCTGGTGGCCGGGTCCAGCGTCATCCTGACCGACCCGATCTTCCAGGGCATGGCCATATCGCTGCTGTTCGGGGTGCTGGTCTCGACCATTCTGACCCTGGTGGTCATACCATTGGGTTGTGTCAGCGCCGGTCGGCACCTGGTCCGGCACTGAACGGGGGGCGGGCGTCTCGCCCGCCCGGAGCCTGGGCGTCCCGCCCACGGCCGGGTCCCCGGGCGTCCCGACCGGGGTAGGCCGGGCTTCAGCCCGACCAGACCCGCACGCCGCCGCAGGCGCCTCGGTCGGGCCAAAGCGCGACCTACATCGCCAACATCCCCGGTACCCTTTGCATCTCCTGACCTTTATTGGTTCAAATGGAGGACCCCAGCCGTCGCACCCGTCCAGGGAGATCAGATGCAACACCCAACCCACGCGGCCCTAAACTGGCACCGCTTCGTCCGCATCCTCCGGGATCTGGCCGCCCCGCAGCTCAAGGGGGACCCCCTGTGGCTGCTGCTGCTGTTGTTCGCCTTCCTGATCGGCATCAACGTCCTGAACGTGGTCAACAGCTACGTGGGGCGGGACTTCATGACCGCCATCGAGCAGCGCGACATGGACGGGTTCATTTACCAGGCGTTGGTCTATTTGGGGGTCTTCGCCCTATCGACCCTGGTCGCCGTGGTCTACCGCTATACCGAGGAGCGCCTCGGCCTCAAGTGGCGGGAGCGGCTCACCCGCCGCATGGCGATGGCCTACATGGACCACCGCTGCTACCACCGCCTCAAGGGCGAGCGGGAGGTCGAGAACCCGGACGAGCGCATCGCCGACGACGTGCGTGCCTTCATCGGGACCACCCTGTCCTTCACCCTCATGCTCACGAACGGCGCGCTCACCGTGCTCGCCTTCTCCGGGGTGCTGTGGTCCATCAGCCCGCGGCTGTTCCTGGTGGCGGTGCTCTACGCGGCGGCAGGGACGGCCCTGTCGGTCCTGCTTGGGCGGCCCCTGGTGGCCCTGAACTCCCGCCAACTGGACCGCGAGGCCGATTTCCGGTCCGATCTGATCTATGTACGCGAGAACGCCGAGCCCGTAGCCCTGGCCCGACGCGAGGGTCGGTTGCGGGCCAGGCTCAATGCCCGCATCGACGCCATAGTGGACAACTTCAAGCGCATCATCGCCATCAACCGCAACCTGGGCTTCTTCACCACGGGCTACAGCTACCTGATCCAGATCATCCCGGCCCTGGTGGTGGCACCCCTGTTCATCAACGGCGAGGTGGAGTTCGGCGTCATCACCCAGGCCGCCATCGCCTTCGGGCAACTGGTGGCGGCCTTTTCGCTCATCGTCACCCAGTTTCAGTCCATCGCCTCCTTTACCGCCGTGGTGGGGCGGGTGGACACCCTGTGGCAGGCCCTGGAGCCGCCGCAGCCCCCCGTGGAGCCGCCGATCCAGGTCATAGAGCGCCCCGGGCACATAGCCTTCCAGAAGGTGACCCTGTACTGCCCTGACGACGGCCGCTGCCTGATCAAGGACCTGTGCCTGACCATAGCCCAGGGGACCCGGGTGCTGATCCGTGGTCCCAACAAGGCGGCCAAGGTGGCCCTGTTTCGTGCCACTGCCGGGGTCTGGGACCTGGGGGAGGGGCGCATTACCCGCCCGAGCTTCGACCAGGTGCGGTTCCTGCCGGAGCGGCCCTACCTCTACCCGGGGAGCCTGCGCGAACTACTGGTGCGCACCGGGGAGGAGGGGTTGGTCTCGGATACCCGCATCATCGCCGGGCTCAAGGACCTGGCCCTGGGGCATGTGTTGGAGCGGGCCGGTGGCCTGGACAAGGAGCAGGACTGGGAGACCCTGGTATCCCTCGCCGAGGAGCAGCGCCTGGCCTTTGCCCGGCTGCTGCTGGCCGCGCCCCAGTTCGCCTTCCTCGACCGGGTCTGTACCGCCCTCGGCCGCGACCAGACCGACCGTATCCTGCGCATGCTCGGGGACCACGGCATCAGTTACCTGACCATCGGCGACCATCACGACAACATGGAACTCTATGATGCTGTCCTCGACATCGAGAACGACGGCTCCTGGGGCTATCGGCCGGTGGAAGTGGACTGGGGCGCTGACAATGGGCTGGCTCCTATGCCCTTTTAGGGGGAGGTTTTGATGCGCATGAATCGAGTCTGCGGCTTTGGCGGGCGCCCTGCCCTGATCTGGGCCCTGGTTGCTGCCTTGGTCCCGGCCCTGGGGCCGGCCCTGGCCGCGGATCGCAAGCCTGCCCGGTCGGGGTTCGGGGTCAGCTCGCCCCAATCGTCGGAGGACCGGCCCTGTGGCCGCCGGGGTTGCGATGACCGTGGCCGCCGGGACGGCCGGGGCTATGGCCGACAGGGCAGGGAGCACAACTGGGGCGAGGACTACAACAGCCGCGGCCACAGGCGCGGCCAGCGCAACGGCCCCGGCGGCCAGGGTCGGGGTGGGCAGGAGGACCCCGATTCGGCCTTCGGTTCGGGCTGGGACGAGATCCGCCGCAACGAGGCCCTGATTGTGCCAGCCCCAAGGGGCGACAAGACCCAGACGCGCTCCAGCGGGTCCATTGGGAGACACTGATCGGACCCTAAACCGGGCTCCTGGGCGAGGAGATTGGCGTCGCAGCTCTGCCGGTCGTAGGAGCGGCCCCAATCGCAAACGGTCGCTCAATCGCGACCCTTCCTCACCGCGACCGTGTAATGTGGTGGTAACCGGGCTCGCTGTGCTTCGCCCGGTCGCGCCGGGGCGGCGCTCCCACGGTGCTTCCTGCCTCGCCGCTAAACGATAGTCTCGAATTTGGAATTGCTGTGCGGGGTCCGCACCCTGCCCCCCGGGCCTCTTCTGGGCTAGCATAGGCACCCCTTCCCAATCCCCAGCCCATGCTCAGGAGTCGGACCATGCTCGCAGCGGCAGACCTCAACCAACGCCTCGCCATCCCCGGTGAAGTCGAATTCCAGGTGGCAGGGCACGGCGCCCTGGTGGCCCAGGTGACCCATGCCCAGGGCAGCGGCGCCATCGCCTGCCAGGGGGCCCAGGTCCTCACCTGGGCCCCAAAGGGTCAGGCCCAGGTGGTGTGGCTGTCCAGCGACGCCCGCTTCCAGCCGACCAAGTCCCTGCGCGGCGGCATCCCGGTGTGCTGGCCCTGGTTCGGCGCCCATGCCCAGGACCCGGCCAAGCCGGCCCACGGCTTCGCCCGCAACCTGGACTGGGAGGTCCGCGAGACCGCCTCCACCCCCGCCGGGACCCGCATAGTCCTGGGCTACACCCCAGGTGATGCCCAGCGCGCCCTGTGGCCCCACAGCGCGGACCTGACCCTCACCGCTATCCTGGGGGAGACCCTGCACCTGGCCCTGACCACCCGCAACACCGGGGCCGAGCCCTTCACCATCACCCAGGCCCTGCACACCTATTTCCATGTGGGCGACATCGCCGCGGTGCGGGTCGAGGGCCTGGAGGGCTGCGACTACATCGACAAGGCCGTGAGCGGCGACCCGCGCATCCGCCAGGACGGGCCCATCCTCATCGACCGGGAGCTCAACCGCATCTACCTGGGCTGCCCGGGCTCCGTGGCCATAGTCGATGAGTCCCTGGGCCGGCGTATCCAGATCGACAAGTCCGGCAGCTCGAGCTACGTGGTGTGGAACCCTTGGGCCGAGACCGGGGCCAAGTTCGGCGATATGGGCCCGGACGGCTACCGGCAGATGCTCTGCGTGGAGACCACCAACGCCTGGGACGACACGGTGACGGTCGCGCCGGGGGCCGAGTACGTCCTGACCTCGGAGTATCGGGTGTTACCCCTGTAGGTTGGCCTTCAGGCCGATCGGTCCTTGATCGCCCAGTTCGGGGTCTATGTCCAGGCGGGCTGGGGCCAGTTCGTACTGAGTCTGGCCGACCTGCCGGCGGCTTGGCTCGGGTGAGGGCCTGACCCCGGGCTCAGGTTCTGAGCCCGCCCCCGGGTAGACTCGGGTCCATCGCAACTCCTGGAGCCCCGCACCCCATGCTTGAACGCCTGCTCTCTGCCCTCAGCGCCCGGCTCCCCTGCCGCCTCATCGACGGCGAGCAGGGGGAGCCCTACCTGGAGCGCTATTACCTCTTCGGTGCCCTGGGCTGGCACGCCTACCTGCATCGCTTCGTGGACTCGGACCCGGACCGGGGCCTGCACGACCACCCCTGGGACCGGGCCCTGAGCCTGGTCCTGACCGGCGGCTACGACGAGATCCGCTCCCCGGACGGCGACGCGGCCAGGGCCCAGACCCGCCGCCTGGGCCCAGGGCGCCTCAACCGGCTGCGCGGCTCGGACTTCCACCGGGTGGTGCTGCGCGCCGGTCGCCCGGCCTGGACCCTGTTTCTGCACGGGCCTCGGGTCAAGGGCTGGGGCTTCGCACAGAACGGCGCCTACCGCCCCATGGCCAGGGACGGCTCTGAGTTTCGCCACCGGGACTGGTGGAAGGACGCCCCCAAGGGTGCCGTGGCGCGGGTCGGGCGCTGACTGGAGGCGAAGGGTCGCTAGTCACATTTGCCTAAGGCAATCTGCATTTCCCCGGGAAATGGCCTAGGATCTGCCACCGGC
>DYRB01000073.1 GCA_020718945.1 Lamprocystis purpurea
CGTAGGGGTCATAGCCCTCGCGGAAGCGCCACAGGGTCTCCTTGCCGTCCACCACAGGCCAGCGGAGCCCCCGCACCTTGTGGTAGGTATCGAAGGGGGCCAGGTCATGGGCGTGACCGCGACCGAACTCGGCGTATTCCTCGAACAGACCCTTCTGCACGTAATAGCCGAAGTGGGCGCTCTCCTGGTTGCCGTACTCATTGCCGCGATCATCCACGATCTTGCCGTCGAAGGGGAATTTGTTCACCACCCCGTTCTCGAACAGGATCTGATAGAGGGTCTTGCCGCGATACTCGGGCTTCTTGGCCAACAACTCCTCGGGCCACACCTCCTCGACCTTGAAGCGCTTGGCGAACTCCATCACCTGCCACATGTCGGACTGCGATTCCCCCGGCGCCGCCACCTGTTGCCGCCAGAACTGGCCACGACGCTCGGCATTGCCGTAGGCCCCTTCCTTCTCCGTCCACATGGCGGTGGGCAGGATCAGGTCGGCGGCCTGGGCGGAGACCGTCGGGTAGGGGTCGGAGACGGTGATGAAGTTGTCCGGGTTGCGCCAGCCGGGGTAGCTTTCCCCGTTCATGTTGGGCGACGCCTGCATGTTGTTGTTGCACTGCTGCCAATAGCAATTGAGCTTGCCGTCTTTCAGCATGCGGTGCATGAGCACGGCGTGGTAGCCGATGTTGGGATTGATGGTCCCCTCGGGGAGCTGCCAGATCTTTTCCGCTACGGCCCGGTGCTCGGGCTTCATGACCACCAGGTCCGCCGGCAAGCGGTGGGCAAAGGTCCCCACCTCGCGGGCGGTGCCGCAGGCGGAGGGCTGACCGGTCAGGGAGAAGGGCCCGTTGCCCGGCTCGGAGATCTTGCCCACCAGCAGGTGGACGTTATACATGTTGGAATTCACCCAGCTCCCGCGGGTGTGCTGGTTGAAGCCCATGGTCCAGAAGGAGACCACCTTCTTGTTGGGATCGGCATAGGCCTTGGCCAGGGCCTCCAGGTTCTCCTTGGGCACCCCGGACAGCTCGGAGACGTACTCCAGGGTATAGGGCTCCACCAGCTTGGCGAATTCCTCCAGGCTGCTTGGCTCGGAGCCCATGGGGTCGCCCTTCTTTTTCTTCTTCTCCGGGTCGCTGGGGTCCAGGTAGCCGTTGTTGGTGGCGGAGACCTCCAGGGGATTGTTGGGGCGCAGGCCGTAGCCGATGTTCAGGTTGGTCTTCTTGAAATTGGTGTGGGCCTCGACGAAGGCCTTGTTCACCTTGCCGTTCTTGATGATGTAGTTGCAGATATAGTTCTGGATGGCCAGATCGGTCTGCGGCTTGAAGACGATGGGGTTGTCTGCCAGCTCGAAGCAGCGGTGCTCGTAGGTGGACAGGACATGGACCTCGCAGCCGTCCTTGGTCAGGCGCGTATCGGTCAGGCGCGACCACAGGATGGGGTGCATCTCCGCCATGTTGGCGCCCCACAGGACGAAGACGTCGGCGTGCTCCAGGTCGTCGTAACAACCCATGGGCTCGTCGATGCCGAAGGTGCGCATGAAGCCCACCACCGCCGAGGCCATACAGTGCCGGGCATTGGGATCGAGGTTATTGGAGCGCAGCCCGGCCTTGATGAACTTGGCGGCGGCGTAGCCCTCCCAGACCGTCCACTGGCCGGAGCCGAACATGGCCACCCGGCTCGGGCCGCCCTCCTTCTTCATCGCCTCCTTCCACTTGGTGGCCATGATGTCGAAGGCCTCGTCCCAGGAGACCGGCTCGAACTTGCCGTTCTTGTCGTATTGGCCATTGGTCTTGCGCAGCAGGGGCTGGGTCAGGCGGTCCTTGCCGTACATGATCTTGGGCAGGAAGTAGCCCTTGATGCAGTTCAGCCCCCGGTTGACCGGGGCGTCCGGGTCGCCCTGGCTGGCGACCACCTTGCCGTCCTTCACCCCGACCAGGACGCTGCACCCGGTCCCGCAGAAGCGGCAGGGGGCCTTGTCCCAGCGGATGCCCTCGTCGCCCGCCGAGGCCGCGGCCTGGGCCTGGGTCTCTTCCGGCAGGGAGATGCCTACCGCCGCCGCCGCGGCCAGCGCCGCCTGGGCCTTGATGAAGTCACGCCGATTGATGCTCACGGTCACCATCCTCCAAGGGTTCGTCCCCACCGTAGTGGTAGATCAGGGATGTATTCAGTACGCCGGCCACCTGGCCCAAGGCCGACAGGGTGTCCGCCGCCATGGCCTCGCGGGTGTCCTCCACGGTCACCACGAGCTTGCGGCCCTCGCTCGCGTGCAACTCCAACCCAGGCAACCCCAGCAGCCTTTGGGCAACGGCCTGGGCGTCTTGCTCGCGGGTCTCGACGACACAACCACAGATATTCATAAGGAATGCGCTCCAGCCTCGGGCACCGCGCTATGCTCGTCGGCCTCCCGGGAGCCAAACTTGATTTGCATCAAACTTGCCGGGGCAAGGCGGAAAAAGCTGATGCAGGTCAATTGATCTTCGGGATGGGACATCAGCTCGCCCCACATCGGCCCCGCAACTGGGCCAACGACTTGACCCGGATGGTGCGATGGCCGACCTCGATGAGACCGTCCCGGGCCAGGACATGAAGCTCCCGGGAGAAGGTCTCCGGGGTCAGGTTCAGGCTGGAGGCGACCACCACCTTGGCCGCCGGCAGGGACACGTCCGCCGCGTCCGTGGCACCCTGGTCGCAAGTCGCCTGGTTGAGCAGGAAGCGGGCGACCCGCTGCCCGGCATTGAGCAGGCAACAGGACTCCAGGTCCCGGGTCAGGGCCCGCACCGTGCGCGCCATGTTGCCGAGCAGGGCCAGGGCCACCGCCGGCCACAGGGCCGCGGCCTCCCGCAGGCGCTCCGGGGAGACGCTGAGCACGCTGCAATCGCACAGGGCCTCGGCATAGACCGGGGAGGGCTCGTCCAGGAAGGGGGCGGACTCGCCGAATATTCCGCCCGGGAGCACGATGTCGATGACCCGCTCCGCCCCCTCGGCGGACAGGATGGCGAGCTTGACGCGACCGTCGATGAGGACGAAGAGCCCGTCCAGGGCCGCCCCGGCCTCGCAGACCATGCGCCCGCGGGCCGCGGTGCGCCGGTTGCAGCCCCCGGCCAGGTGGCGCAGGGCGTCCTCGCCCAGGTCGCGGAACAGGGGCGTCTCCCGCAGTATGGGCAGGCAGGTCTTCTCGCGGTCGGCGGAGTTCATGGAAGGGGATCTCGGGGCATGGGCGGCGGGATCTTAGCACCGAGCCGCCTTGCCCTGAAACCCGCCAGTGCCCCCATGCTACGGAGCGGCCAAACCCGTACAAGGGACCGCTATCCCCCTCGGAGGCCTCTGAGAGGTACGCAACTACCCCTAAGGGAGTAGCGCGGGTAGGGTCATAACCACCTGTATCGGAACGCTATTGCCTGATTGATCGGACCCGGCCGGTGGCCCGGCTGGCATTGTCCGGTCAATGGTGGTATCCCCTTTCCCCTTGGCGCCAAAGCCACTAAAAGTCCCGGGGTGACCACCTTGATCCGAAAACTCGCCCACAAGCCCATCCTGGTACGCCTGGGTATCCTGATGGCCGCCATAGTCGCCCTGGCGGTGGTCAGCATGCTGACCTCGGTCATCATCGCCAAGACCATGGAGGGCATGGCCACGGCCATCAACCAGGCGGGTTCCCTGCGCATGCAGTCCTACCGCATCGGAGTCGCCCTGGCGGACGACAGCCGGGGCCCGGCGGAGCGGGCCGCCCGCGCCGAGGCCCTGGCCGACGAGTTCGAGGACCGGCTGCGCAGCCCACGCCTGCGCAATGGCATCCCCGACCAGTCCGGCAACCCCGTCACCATGGCCCACGCCCGGGTGGCCCGCCAATGGCGCGAGCACATGCGCACCCCGCTACGCGAGCACATCGCCCTGCTGGCCGCCGGGGAGCAGGCCGGATCCCCTGCCCTGCCCCGGGCCCGCTACCTGGCCGCGGTGGACGGATTCGTCGCCGACATCGATGCCCTGGTGCGGGAATTGGAGGAGGTGGCAGAGGGGCGCATCGCCTCCCTGCGGCTGATCCAGTGGGTAGCCCTGGCCCTGACCGTGTTCGCCGTGGTGGTGGCCATGACCCTGGTGATCCGGCGGGTCATAGCGCCCCTGCAGGAACTGCTGGGATGTGCCGACCAGGCGCGCCTTGGGGACTTCAGCGGGCGCACCCGCTACACCGGCAACGACGAGCTGGGCCGCCTGGGTGCCGCCCTCAACCTCATGGCCGAGGGCCTGTCGGAGATCTACGGGGCCCTGGAGCAGCGCGTCCAGGAGAAGACCCAGGACCTGGCCCGCAGCAATCACTCCCTGGACCTGCTCTACCGCACCAGCAAGGCCCTCACCGAGGCCCCGGTCACCGACCAGGTCCTGGGGCAGGTCCTGGCCGACATACAGAGGGCGCTCGGCACAGGCCCCGCCACCCTGTGCCTGACCGACCTGGACCCGCCCAATCCAGATGCCCCTGGTCAGGCCCGCCTGCTGGTCAGCACCAGGCCCTCCGAGGAGCACGGTGGCCCCTGCCAGGCCGAGGGCTGCACCGCCTGTCGCGACCCCCAGAGCGTGCAGCGCCTGACCGTCGCCACCGGCACCCCGGCGGAGCGCTGCCTGTTGTCCCTGCCGGTGCGCGACCGCGACCGGGCCTTCGGCGTCCTGCTCATCGACCTGGCCCCCCACTGCACCACCGTGCCCTGGCAGGAGCGGTTGCTGGAGACCCTGGCCGGGCACATAGGCACCGCGGTCAACCTACAGCAGCGCACCCGGGAGGGCCGCCGCCTGGTCCTGCACGAGGAGCGCACCATCATGGCCCGGGAGCTGCACGACTCCCTGGCCCAGTCCCTGTCCTACCTCAAGATCCAGGTCGCACGCCTGGCCGCCGCCCTCAAGGACCCGGACGACCGGGACGGGTCCCTGGCCGTACTCGAAGAACTGCGCGAGGGCATCAGCAGCGCCTACCGCCAACTGCGCGAACTGCTCACCACCTTCCGCCTCAAGGTGGACGAGCGGGGCCTGAGCCGCGCCCTGGAGGACACGGTGCAGGAGTATCGCGACCGCGGCGCCCTGGACATCCGCCTGAGCAACAGCCTCCCCGCCTCGGCCCTGTCACCCAACGAGGAGATCCACGTCTTGCAGATAGTCCGCGAGGCCCTGTCCAACGTCGCCCGCCACGCCCAGGCCCGCCAGGCCCGGGTGACCCTGGGGCTGGCCCAGGGCCAGGTCCGGCTCCAGGTCGAAGACGACGGCCAGGGCATCGCCGGGCGCATCCCCGGCACCCACCACTACGGTCTGACCATCATGCGCGAGCGGGCCCTGAGCCTGGGCGGCGGCCTGACCGTCGTCTCCGGCCAGGGCGGCGGCACCCGCATCCTGGTCAGCTTCCCGCCACGCCCGGGGACGGTCCCGGACAGCCCCCCCGCCCAGGCCGCGGTCATCCCCATCGCCAGGCCCCAGGAGACCCTGCATTGAACCCAGAGTCCAAAACCTCGGTGGTCGTCATCGACGACCATCCCCTATTCCGCAAGGGCGTGGCCGACCTGATCCGCATGGAGCCCAGGCTGCACCTGGTCGGCGAGGCGGCCGACGGGGAGAGCGGCCTGCGGGTGGCCCGGGACACGGACCCGGACCTGATCCTCCTCGACCTCAACATGAAGGGCTGGAGCGGCCTCCAGACCCTGGAGCGGCTGCGCGCCGCGGATCTCGACGCCCGCATCATCATGCTCACCGTCTCCGACAACGAGGAGGACGTGGTCGCGGCGCTCCGCGCCGGGGCGGACGGCTACCTGCTGAAAGACATGGAGCCCGAGGACATCCTGGAGTGCCTGAGCCGCGCCACCCAGGGCCGGGTGGTCATCAGCCAACGCCTGACCGAACTGCTCGCCCATGCGCTGCGCGAGGACCCCCGCCCCAAGCGCCCCGAACAGGCCGGGCTCACCCCCCGGGAGGAGGAGATCCTCGCCCTCATCGCCCGAGGCTACAGCAACAAGCTCATAGCCCGGGACCTGGATCTCGCCGTCGGCACGGTCAAGGTCCACGTCAAGCATGTGTTGAAAAAGCTGGGCCTGCGGACCCGGGTCGAGGCGGCGGTTTGGGCCATCAACAGCCAGGTGCGGGGGTGAGGGCGTAACCGCAAGCCCCATCAGGGTTGGTCCCAGAGCAGGCGGATCGGAACTGCGGTCAGGCCCTCGCCAAAGGAGACCGCCGCCTCGCCATCATACAAGACCACCCCAGCCACAAAGCCGGGGCCCGTGACCTCGTGGGAGCGCCGCCTCGGCGCGAACGGGCGAAGCGCAGCGAGCCAGGCAGTTGGCCCATAGCCCCGTCGCGGCGAGGCGTCGCTCCCACGGCAATACCTGCCACTTCAATGACTTGTCCATCCCCAACAGCTAATGCAGACAGAGCCTAACTGAAAGGGCCCGGCCAGATCAGCCACGTTGAGCGGACGCGCCGTCTGCCCGGCCGCGAGTGCCAACCCCGATTCGGCAGGTCCGCAACAAACCCCACCGGGTCCGTTTGAGCCGAGGCACGTCGCACGTCGTCGTCGAAGCTGATGTAGCAAATCGAGGGTGAGGAGCGGGATTACTCTGAGAAAACATGCCGGTATGACGTGAGCGACAACGGGCCCCCAGAACCATCAGCACATGCTTAAATAACAATAAATTGCTGCGTTTGCCCCGGTCTCGCCAAGTCTGAATAATTGGGTCCCGCCGGCATAGTCCGGCCCAGGTAAGCCTGAATCTGAGACCGGAGGGGCGACGATGCGAGAGGTAATGGGGATCCAAGGGGGCTGGTACGCCCTCCTGCTGGGGGCCTGCCTGTTGGGTGGGGCGGGCCACACCCTGGCGGCCAAGGTCAAGCTGGAGCCGAGCAACTGGGGCCACCCGGCCGGCGAGGCCTGCGCCAGTTGCCACGCCAAGTCCTCAGCGGGCCTGACCCAGCAGTGGCAGGACGGCGCCCACGCCAAGGCCGGGGTCAACTGCATGGACTGCCATCAGGCGGCACCCGGGGACAGCGATGCCATCACCCACGAGGGGCAGGTCATCGCCACCATCGTCTCGCCCAAGGACTGCGGCCGCTGTCATGTCAGCGAGGTCGAAGAGAGCCAGGGATCGGTCCATGCCGAGGCGGTGGCGGTGGTCGGGGATCGGCTCAAGGCCCTGGCGGACAACCTCACAGGCCCGGCCGTGCAGGCGGCCGGGTGCGACCAGTGCCACGGCTCCGTCGTCAAGGTCCGCGGTGACGGGACCCTGGACCCGGCCACCTGGCCCAACTCCGGCATAGGCCGGGTCAACCCGGACGGGTCCAAGGGGTCCTGCTCCGCCTGTCACGGCCGTCACGAGTTCTCCCGCGCCCAGGCCCGCGATCCCGCCGCCTGCGTGCGCTGCCACGCCGGGCCGGACTCCCCGGACAAGGAGGTCTTCGAGGCATCCAAGCACGGCATGGCCTATGTCGCCCACCGGGACAAGATGAATCTGGGCTCGGACACCTGGGTCGCGGGCAAGGACTACAGCGCCGCCCCCACCTGTGCCACCTGCCACATGGGTGCGGCAGGCAAGCTCCCGGCCTCCCACGACGTGGGCATGCGCGACGCCTGGCGGCTCAACAGCCCGGTGTCCGAGAAGCAATACCTGATCATGTTCACCGACGGGGACAAGCGCGACCTGCCGGCCAGCCAGGAGCCGCCCAAGCGCGGGGCCCAGTTCGAGAAGAACGACGGGACCCAGGCCGAGGTAAAGTTCGTGGTCCCGCCGGACCGGCGCCGCCAGGCCATGCAGTCGGTGTGCCTGGAGTGCCATAGCAAGGCGGTCACCGAGGGCTTCATGAAGCAGTTCGACAACGTGGTGGAGCTGTTCAACGCCAAGTTCGCCATCCCCGCCCGGGACCTGATGGCCGACCTCTATGCCGCCGGTAAGCTGACCCCGCTGCCCTTCGACGAGCCCATCGAACTGACCTACTGGGAACTCTGGCACGACGAGGGGGCAAGGGCCCGCCACGGGGCCGCCATGGCCAGCCCCAACCACGCCTGGTGGGAGGGCATGTATCTGGTCGGGCGCAACTTCTACACCCGCTTCCTGCCCCAGGTGCGCGAGGTGGCCGGGGCCGATGCCCAGGCCCTGATCGACCGCCATGTCACCACCAAGGACCAGCACCAGTGGCTCAAGGACGGCCAGCAGACCAACCCCATCCTCGGCTTTGGCAAGCGGGAGGCCGGCGGTGGTTAGGCTGCGCGCTCCGCTGTTCATCACCCGCCACGTCCTCTTCGCCCTGGTGGCGGGGGGCCTGGCGGGCATCCTGTTCATGGCCTTCCTGATCGAGTTCGACCACTTCACCAGTTCGAATGCCTTCTGCACCAACTGCCACTCCATGGCCCTGGCGGAGGACAGCTACAAGACCTCGGTGCACTACAACAACGCCTCCGGGGTGCGTGCCTCCTGCGGGGACTGTCACGTCTCCGAAGGGGTCTTCTCCGCCACCTGGGACCATGCGGTGGGGGGCAAGGACCTGCTCAAGCAGATCAAGGGTTCGCTCTTCGGGCCCGACTACGACGACCCGGTGATCAATGCCCTGCATCTGCCCGAGGCCGCCTTCGCCGCCCGGCGCTGGTTCAAGGACCGGGACTCCGCCACCTGCAAGCGCTGCCACGATCAGGACGCCATCCAGGGCAAGCGGGCCGACACCGCCGCCATCCACCGCGACGAGGCCGCCGGCAAGACCTGCATCGACTGCCACATCAACCTGGTCCACCGCAAGGTGCCGGGGGCCGAGACCTTCAAGCGCGATGCCTGGAACGTCATGATCGAGCAGGAGTTCGGCCTCAAGCCCGGGGAGGCGGCGGAGCGCTTTGGGGGGCATTGATCTTGTTGGCGAAGGGTTCCACAGAAGAATGTACATGAACGCCAAGGGGGAGGGACCTGCGGTCATCCAGGATACTGCTGAGGCCCAGGACTGCTGCGACGGCCTAGTGCGGTCTTTGGCCGAGACCGGCTGGTGCCTGACCGACGGCTTCCTGCCCCCGGACCTGGTGGCGGCCCTGCGTGGCGAGGCCCTGGAACTGCGCCGCTCCGGGGGCTTCCACCGCGCCGGCATAGGCCGGGGGCAAGGACTCCAGATCCGCGGGGACATCCGCGGCGACGAGGTCCTGTGGCTGGGCCCTGGGGCCTGCAGCCCGGCTCAGGGCGATTTCCTGGGGCGCATCGAGGCCCTGCGCCAGGCGATAAATCGGGACTTGTACCTCGGGCTGTTTGAGTTCGAGGGGCACCTCGCCGTCTATCCCCCTGGGACCTTCTACCAGCGCCACCTGGACCGATTCCGGGGCGTGGAGGCGCGCACCGTCACCTGTGTCTGCTATCTCAACGACACCTGGGAGGCCGCGGACGGTGGTCAGTTGCGGATCTACGCGGACCCGGCGGACCCCCAGGCCGGGACCGATGTACTGCCGCTCGGGGGCCGCCTGGTTACCTTCCTCTCCGCCGATTACCCCCATGAGGTCCTGCCCGCCCGGCGCGAGCGGGTCAGCGTCACCGGCTGGCTCAAACGCCGGCCCGGGTCGGACTGAACCGCGTCCTTTTGATCCCAGAACGAGCAATTCGGCCGCAAATTACGCAAATTTACGCAACTGGGTCAGGCAGTTAGGTGGAGTCCGCAGGTCACCCGCGGGGTGAACTGGAGACCCAGACGAAGTCCCTGTCTATTTGCGTCTATTTGCGTTCATTTGCGGCTCAATGCTTTTCTTAGGTTGATCGGCCTCGGAGCTTGGGTCGGGGCTCACCGGCAGGGCCTTGAGCTGGGGCGCGGAGCGCACGATGAGCGGCAGTTCCAGCCAGACCTGCATGGGGTAGATGTCGGCCTCGCCCCGCCGCCAGGCGTCCAAGACATAGACAGGCCGGCCGGGACTGGCCGCCAGGACCTGTGCCAGCGGCACCCGCTCGGGGTCGTAGACGATTACCGCCGAGTGCTCGCTGTAGGTCCCCTTGCTGATCACCACCCCGGTGGCGTCCCAGCCGACCCGGTGGACGGCGTCGATCACCCCGTCGTAGACCAGGTTGCGCCACTCGTAACACAGACCCCGCCGCGGCCCACCCAGGAGGTTGATGCTGGCGTTGCCGAGCCAGCCGCTCTGCCAGGTGACCGCCGGATCCGTGCGCGAGGCGGCGATGGTGTCCTCGAAGGCGGCGCGGATGGGGCCCAGGGCCGGCTCGCCCGGGTCGTCCGTGCGCAGGGGCTGGTGCCCACAGCCGATGACCAACAGGCACAGGCAGGCCGCGGCGAACCGCAGACCTACCGATCCAGCGCCGCGCACCGCACACCGCCAGCAGTTCGCAATCTTTGAGACCATCGTTGAGCGTCGAGGCGGGCAGCACCGTGGGAGCGGCGCCTCGGCCGCTGTTCCCGACGCGGCT
>DYRB01000074.1 GCA_020718945.1 Lamprocystis purpurea
CCACCAGGATGGTCTCGTTGGTTGCGACGACTTCCGTCATGGACTTTCCTCCGACGTGGCGGAATGGACTTGGCAAAAAATCCAGCCTTATCAATCAGTTAGCGCTGGATCGCCGGTTGGAAGGGGCCGCAAGGGCCGCCCGCATATCAGAACTCGTTAAGATACCTGCCTTGAAGCCTCGCGGCCAGCCCCCAACGCCCCAAATCGGATCGTTTTTTTCGATGTTCGGATAGAGGGCCGTTATGTGTCGTCGTCCTCGCTGGGCGGCGAGCGGGGGGCCGCGCGGGTCAGGGGCACAAAGGCGACTGGCAGGATGGACCTGGCCCGCAACTTGCCGTCGCGGTCCTTGTCCAGGACCAGCAGTTCCTGGCGGCCGTGGGGCTCGCCCACCGGCAGGACCAGGCGGCCCCCGGGCTTGAGCTGTTCCACCAGGGGCGGGGGTACCCGTGACGCCGCGGCGGTGACCAGGATGCCGTCGAAGGGGGCCTGCTCGGGCCAGCCCAGGTAGCCGTCTCCTTGGCGGGTCTCGACGTTGGCATAGCCCAGTTCCGCCAGGCGCCGGTGCGCCGTGGCGGCCAAGTCGGGGATGATCTCCACCGACCAGACCTGGGCCACCACCCGGGACAGGACCGCCGTCTGGTAGCCGCTGCCGGTGCCGACCTCCAGTACCCGCGCCTGGGGCCCACAGCCGAGCAGGTCGGTCATCAGGGCGACGATGAAGGGCTGGGATATGGTCTGGCCCCAGCCGATGGGCAGGGGGCCGTTGGCATAGGCGTAGACCCGCTCGTCGGCGGGGACAAAGGCGTCTCGCTGGACTTGCGCCATGGCCGCCATGACCCGCGGGTCCAGGGCGTCGCGCCCGATCAGGTCGCGGGTATAGTGGACCTCGGTGGCGATGTCGCGCAGCAGCCGCTCGGTACCTGTCATGGCTCACCCCCTAAGGTTGGGTCCCCAGTTTCCACAGGTTGGGCCATCCGGCAGTTGCCCTGTGGGCTCGTCTTGCCTACTCTTGGCGGCCGGCGAATCATCGGGGCGGTTGCAACGAGGTTGATAATGACAGATGAGAGGCAAATGGGCGTCCTGTCGTCCTCGCAGTACCGGGTCCTGGTGTGGATCGGGTTTGGAGTGATCGTGCTCATTGTTTTCAACTGGGTCATGGCCGACGCCAACGACTCCCTGCGGGCCAGGGCCGCGGCGCGCCAGCAGTTCATCAACGAGAGCGTGGGCCTGAGCCGGCTGAACACCGAGTTGGTCCAGGCCCTGGCCAAGCTGTCCCTCGACCGCGGCGACAAAGAGTTGCGCGAGGCCTTGGCCCTGTACGGCGTCAGCTTCAAAAATAACCCTGCGTCGCTTACAGGCAAGGTCCCTGAGCCGGGTCCGGCCGGGGCTTCCACCCCGGGAGCGGGCACAAATGGCAAATGAGTTGGATACCCCGGGTTCGTCCATCGACGCGCGCAAATCCCACCGTGCCTCTCGTGCCAGTTCTGTCGGCCGTTGGTGGACCCTTCAGCGCAGGACGGGTAACCCCTTCCTTCCGGTCCTGCTCCTGGCCGCGGCCCTCGTGCTGCTGGTGGGTTCGCAGACCGCCGGAGTCCTGGCTGAGCGTTTCAACCTCAACAGAGCCTGGGACGGGCAGGCGGAGGCCTTCGATCAGTCCAAGCGTCTGCGCCGACAGCTCGACGGCATCGCGACGGAGACGGCGCGCCTGGCCAGGCGCGGCAACCAGAATGCCGCCAAGGTGGTGGCGGAGCTGAGTAAGCTCGGCATCACCATTGACCCGGATGCCAAACCCGCGCCCATCCCGGAGTAGTGCCCTGACCCTTATCCGGCGTCGCCCTGGGGTTTGACCTCGGGCAGGTCCCCCGGGGGCGGCAGGCGTTTGACCACCCCATCCGGCACCTCCCCGTTGTTGGCCTGGGAGAGGGAACTGGACTCCAGCACCGCCAGCACCATCACCGAGATCAGCATCGGTGCCACCGCCACCCGCACCAGGGCGACGAACATCAGTTCCTGCATCCCTACCTTGTCCTGGGTATGGGCCAGCAGCCAGCCCAGGCCCACCAGGGCGGCCCCAACCCCATAGGCGATGAGTAGGATGCGATAGCGGGCGGTGGCGATGCCCCAGTGGGCCGCCGCAAACCAGGGGCCCTCGGCACGGGCCCGGGCGCCACGCCAGAAGCTGTAGGCGATGACGGCCAGGGAGAGGGACAGGGGGGCGGCGATCAGCCAACCCTTGTAATGCTCCAGGGGCGACCCCCTTTGGAGCATGCTGCTGAGGACCACCGCCCCGCAGAACATCAAGTTGAAGACCAGCAGGTTGATCATGGCCAGTTCGTGGGGGGCACGGCCCTGGCGGCGGCTGGCGGGGTCTAGGTCGAACTGCATGGCGTCTGGTGTCCGGGTCGGGTTGTCTGAATGGGGTTTGCGACCCTGCCAGTCTAGCCGGACCGGCCCGACCTGGGGATGACATTTCTCCACACCACGCCGCCCTGGACCGTCCCAGCGGCATCCGTTTTCAAGCCACCGAGAGGAGCACCTTGGCGTGACCCAACCGCAACTCACCCCCTATCCGGACAACAGCCCGCAAGCCCTGCTGCGGGTCCTGGCCCTGTTCATCATCAGCGACGGCGAGGTGGCCGACGCCGAACTGGACACCGTCGAGGGACTCGGCGTCCTGGCCAGCCTGGGCGGGGACCGTGAGACCTTCGCCCGGGTCTTCGACGCCTACTGCGACGACCTCATAGTCCACGCCGGGACCCGCCGTCGGGTGGCGCTGGCCGACAGGGATTGGGTCGCCGCGGTCCTCGCGCCGGTCACAGACCCGGCCATGCGCCGGGTGCTGGCCCAGACCCTGCTGCTGGTGGCCCGCTCCGACGGTTGGTTTGCGGATGTCGAGCTGAAGGTGGTCCGCCAAGCCCTGGACGACTGGGGTCTGACCCTGGAGGAATTGGGCTAGGTTGCGGGTCCGGTCCCTCAGCAGTTGGGGCAGGGTTGCACCGGTAGGCCCCGGCGTATCCAGCCCGGGCCCGCCCCGCTCCCCGCCATGCCTTCGCCGACGTTGTAGACCTGGGTGAAACCGGCGTCCCGCAGCGTCGCCTGCATGACCTCGCTGCGGTTCCCCGTGCGACAGATCAGGGCCACCGGGGCCTCCTTGTTTCCCCCCAGGGCTTGCTCGACCGCAGCGGTGAAGCCCTGGCGTCCGCCGGGCTGGCGCATGTCGATGCGCTTGGCCCCGGTAGCAACCCCGGTCTGGCGCCACTCGGCCGGGGTGCGGATGTCGATCAGGGTCAGGTTGCCGGCGGCAACCCCCTGCTGGGCCTCGGGGGCCGACATCTGGGGCCCGGTCGGGGCACTGCAGGCGCCCAGCAGGAGCAGGGCGGTGAGGCCCAGGGCGGCGTTGCGGGCGATGCGGGTCGCGTGGGATGGCATAGGTGACCTTATGGGATGCGCTAGAAAAGTGGCCAAGTGGAGCCGACGGGGCCCGAATTCCAGGGCCTGGCCGCGCCGCCGCAGTCCGCGGCCTTGCCCTGGGCCCCGACCCCGGCAATACTCCCGGCCTAGTCCAATACCCAGCGGTGCAGGAGTCCCCAGCATGTCCGACCCCATCCTGATCGGCAAGGGCCAGGTCCCCGTCGAGATCCTCCCCGCCATGGCCAACCGCCACGGCCTGGTCGCCGGCGCCACCGGTACGGGCAAGACCGTCACCTTGCAACGCCTGGCCGAGTCCTTCAGCCGCATCGGGGTGCCGGTCTTCCTGGCCGACGTGAAGGGCGATCTGGCCGGGATCGGTCAGGCCGGCGGTGGCAGCAAGAAGGTCGCCGAACGGGTCGAGTCCCTGGGCCTGGAAGGGTTCGCATACGCCCCCTGCCCGGTCACTTTCTGGGACATCCTGGGCGAGCAGGGCCACCCGGTGCGGGCGACCATATCCGAGATGGGCCCGCTCCTGCTTGCGCGCCTGCTCAATCTCAACGAGACCCAGGAGGGCGTGCTCAACATCGCCTTCCGCCTGGCCGACGACAACGGCTGGCTGTTGCTCGACCTCAAGGACCTGCGCGCCATGCTCGCTCACGTGGGCGAGAACGCCGACAGCCTCACCACGACCTATGGCAATGTGTCGGCGGCGTCCATCGGGGCCATACAGAGGCGCCTGCTGTCCCTGGAGGAACAGGGGGCTGAGCGCCTGTTCGGCGAGCCTGCCCTGCGCATCGAGGATCTGATGCAGACCGACGAAAAGGGCCAGGGCTACGTCAACATCCTGGCCGCCGACAAGCTCATCCACACCCCGGCCCTGTACTCCACCTTCCTGCTCTGGCTGCTCTCGGAGCTGTTCGAGAAGCTGCCCGAGGCCGGCGACCTGGACAAGCCCAAGCTGGTGTTCTTCTTCGACGAGGCCCACCTGCTCTTCGGCGAGGCCCCCAAGGTCCTGTTGGACAAGGTCGAGCAGGTGGTCCGGCTGATCCGCTCCAAAGGGGTCGGGGTCTATTTCGTCACCCAGAACCCCATGGACGTCCCCGATAGCGTCCTGGGCCAGCTCGGCAACCGGGTGCAGCACGCCCTGCGCGCCTTCACCCCGCGGGACCAGAAGGCGGTGCGCACCGCCGCCGAGACCTTCAGGCCCAACCCCAAGCTCGACACCGGGCGGGTCATCACCGAGTTGGGGGTCGGTGAGGCCCTGGCCTCGGTCCTGGACGCCGGCGGCACCCCCACGGTGGTCGAGCGTATCTTCGTCGCCCCGCCGGGGAGCAAGCTCGGCCCCATCGACCCCGCCGAGCGCGCCGCCCTGATGGCCCAGTCCCTGGTCAAGGGCATCTACGATGAGGCCGTGGACCGGGTCTCCGCCTACGAGGTCCTCAAACAGCGCGCCGACTTCGCCACCGCCACCGCCGCTGCCAACCCGGGCCAGGCCCCGGGTGCCAAGGCCCAGCCCAAGGCCGCTCCGGCCAGTCGCGCCCAATCCCCGGTGCAGGCCTTCGCCTCCAGCGCCATGCGCTCCCTGGGTACCCAACTCGGCCGCGCCCTGGTGCGGGGGATCATGGGGTCCCTGACGGGCAGTAAGCGCTGAACGGCACCCGGGCTGCCGACAGGGGGCCCGGCCGGATAGGGCCCTGCGACAACTCCATTCACAAGGACCGATCCCAATGTTGGATGCCATAACGCTCACCGATTTCAAGAACCACGCCCATACCCACATTCGGTTGTCGCCATTGACCCTCTTGGTCGGACCCAATGGCGCAGGCAAGACCGGGGTGTTGCAGGGCCTACACCTGGCCTCGGAGGTCTTGGCGCCTGGCCTGCGGGCCTATCCGTCGGACGCCTACCCGCGGGATGGGGTTATCCGCCGGGGCGCGGACAGGTTGAGCCTCAAACTGGACGGGAGGTATTCGCTGCCCCCCCCAAGCCAATCCAGCGAGTGGATGATCGAGATCGCCGTATCCGCCACAAGCGATGGGTCCAGTTTTGGGACGCTGGGGGTGGCGGTTGCTGATGCCGCCATGCAGCAAGGAAAGCTCCCAAACAACAGCCTCCTAGCCGAGCAGGCCCGTTCGGCCCTGGGGCGAGCGGCCTACCTGCGACTTAACGCCAGGCGCCTGGCAGAACCCAGCTACCTGGAGTCGGCCTCGGCGAGGATCGATTCCGACGGGACCGGCTTGGCCTCCACCATTGCCCACCTGATGACCTATGAGCGGGACCGCTTCGCGGAGATCGAAGAGGAACTGCGGTCTGTTGTCCCCACCGTTGATCGCATCCGGGTCCGTCGGGTCCCGCAGAAGCGTCCGACGACGGTGGTCGGCAAGTACCAATCGGTCCTCGCGGACGAATTGGTTTTGGACATGCGTTCCGGGGATAGCCTTTCGGCTCGCTTTGTCAGCGAGGGAACCCTAATCGTCCTAGGGCTATTGGCCGTGCTTGAAGGAACCGAATGCCCAAGCCTGATTCTGATCGACGACATCGATCAAGCGCTACACCCTCGGGCCCAGGCGCAGTTGGTGCGCCTATTGCGCGAACTTATTGATGATCGGCCAGGGTTACAGGTCGTTGCAACCAGCCACTCGCCCTATCTCATGGACGAACTGGCCACGTCCGAGGTTTGGGTTGTCTCGGCGCGCCAGGACGGCACCGCGGCGGCGGCCTGCCTGGCTGATCATCCCGACGCCGAGCGGTTTCGGGATCTGCTTCGGACCGGCGAATTCCTCAGTTCAGTGGGTGAGGACTGGGTGTTGGGCGAGGGGCCGGGCGATGCGCTTCGTCCTGATCGTTGAGGACTGGGCGGATGCCCGGACGGGCGCCTTGCTGGCGGACCGGGTATTTCTGGAGTGCGGCCCCGAGTGGGTCGACGCGGACAGCTTGTCAAGCCTGCGGCAATGGACCGGGATAGATCCAGACGCGGCATTCACCCGATGGATGGATGTCGGCAAGCACCGCTTGGCCGCCAAGGTCAGACCCCACGGCCGGGGCGGGGGGCCAGACCACTTGGCGGCGCGCAGGGCGCTGATCCTGATCGAACTGGCCGGGGCCGAGTCGCCGGCCAGCGCGGTCGTTTTGTTGCGCGACCTTGATGCTCAGCCCGAGCGCCGGGAGGGACTCAATAGCGCAAGGAGGGATTTTGGCGAGCGCATGCCGATCATAATCGGCGCCGCCGACCCCAAGCGGGAGGCTTGGGTGCTCAACGCCTACGTCCCCGAGACGCCCGCCGAGCAGCAGTGTCTTACCCAGACCGAGCGCGAACTCGGGTTCGACCCCTGCCGCAATCCGACCCGCCTGCGCGGAGACCGAAGACGCCATGGACAGTCTGACCGCGACATAAAGGCGGTACTCTCACTCCTGATCGCATCGGAGCCGAGCAGGGAGATCCGCTGCCTAGAGACGGCGCCTTTGGGCAAATTGATGGAGAGGGGGACAGAAAGCGGGTTGGTCGATTTTCTGGCAGAGGTGCATTCCCGCTTGCTACCCTTGCTCGGCTTGAACCTGAACCCGACACAGGATTGCGCCGCGCTGGCACCAGCCACTGGTCGCCGGCCCTTCTGATTCCCCGGTCCGCGCCTTCAGGTCCGCCGGGCTATCAACATCCAGCAGCACCCCGGGGTCTTCCGCGGGCACCAGCACCAGCAGATCGGCCTGGGCGGCGATCAGGTCCCGCGTCCCGCGGTCGCCGGTCAAGGCGCGCAGCCGCTCCCCCCAAGTCGCCGCAAAGCCGACCGGGTTGCCCCGCCGCGCGGCCTGCTGCGGGGCCACCAGTTTCGCTCCAGCCCTCAGTGCCTCCGACAGGTCCCGGATGGTCTCGGGGCGGGCCCAGGGCATATCCCCCAGGGCAATGACCCAGCCCGCGGCGTCTGCGGCGGCGCTCACCCCGGTGGCCAGTCTGGTGCCCATGCCGGCCTCCGCCCCGGGGTGTTCGCAGCTACGCAACCCGATGGCCGCCAGGGCCTGGGCCAGGGCCAAGTTCCCGGCCCGCACCACCGCGATGGAAGCCGCAGGGTGGCGATCAGATTGCGTCCGGCGACCACGTCAGGGGCTCCCCCCCGGCAGGTCCGATGGACCCCGGCGCGAAGGCCGGGTCACTCCCTGCGCAGTGCCTCGATAGGGTCCAGCCGCGCCGCCCGGCGGGCGGGGAAATAGCCGAAGATCACCCCCACCGCGGCGGAGAACAGGAAGGCGATGACCACGATGCGGGGGTTGAAGATGAAGGGGACCTCCAGCAGGTCCGCCAACTGCACCGAGGCGCCCAGGGCCAGGACTATGCCCAGCACCCCGCCCAGGGAGGACAGGGCCACCGCCTCCACCAGGAACTGCATCAGCACCTCCCGCTCCAGGGCCCCGATGGCGAGCCGGATGCCGATCTCTCGGGTCCGCTCGGTCACCGACACCAGCATGATGTTCATGATGCCGATGCCCCCCACCAACAGGCTCACCGCCGCCACGGCGCTGAGCAACTCGGTGAGGACCTTGGTGGTCCCGGTGAGCATGTTGGCGACCTCTTTCATGTCGCGGACGTTGAAGTCGTCCTGTTCATGGGCGTCGATGTGGCGGCGCTTGCGCATCAGGCGCTCGATAGCCCCCTTGGCCTCCTCGGTGGACTCGCCCTCGCGCACCGTCACCTGGATCAGGGAGACGTTGCGGTTGCCTGCCAGGCGGCGGTGGTAGGTGCGCAGGGGCATGACGATGATGTCGTCCTGATCCGTCCCCATGGTGCTCTGGCCCTTGGCCTGCAACAGGCCGACCACCTCGCAGGAGACCTGCTTCAGGCGGATCTTCTGGCCCAGGGGGTCCTGAAGGCCGAACAGCTCCTTCTGGACCGTAGCGCCGATGACGCAGACCGCCCGCCCGGAGCGTACCTCCGCCTCCGTGAAGGGCCGCCCGGCGGCGAAGGTCCAGTTGCGGACCTCGAAGAAGCGGTTGTCCGTGCCTGTCACCGAGGCGGACCAGTTGGCATTGCCCGCCACCGCGGTCATGGACTGGGTGGCAGCCGGGGCCACGGCCTGGACGGCGGGGATGTCGCGTCCCACCGCCGCCACGTCGTCCAGGCGGAAGGGGGAGCCGCCGCTCCCGGAAACCGGCCCCATGCGCTGGCCGGGGCGGATCATCAGCAGGTTGCTCCCCAGGGACTGGATATTGCTGGTGACCGCGAGCGTCGCCCCGTCCCCCAGGGTGACCATGACGATGACCGCCGCCACCCCGATGACGATGCCGAGGATGGTCAGCACCGAGCGCAGGACATTGCGGCGGATCTCCCGCAGGGCCAGCAGGAGCGCATTCCCCAGCATCAGGGGTGCCCCCCGGGTCGCCCGTCCTCAGCCACCCGGCCGTCGCGGAAGTGGATCACCCGCCCGGCGTAGGCGGCCATCTCCGGCTCGTGGGTGACCATCAGGACGGTGATGCCCCGCTCCCGGTTGAGCCCGGTCAGCAGGTCCATGATCTCGTGGCCGCGGGCGCTGTCCAGGTTGCCGGTGGGCTCATCGGCCAGCAGCAGGCGGGGGCCTGTGACCAGGGCCCGGGCTATGGCCACCCGCTGTTGCTGGCCGCCGGACAGTTCCCCCGGGGTATGGCCCTCCCAGCCGGTCAGCCCGACCTGGGCCAGGGCGGAGCGGGCCTGGGCGTGGCGCTCCGCCCTCGGGGTGCGGCGATAGAGCAGGGGTAGCTCCACGTTCTCCAGGGCCGAGGTGCGATTGAGCAGATTGAACCCCTGAAAGACGAAGCCCAGGTGATTGCGCCGCAGCAGGGCCCGCTGGTCCCGGTCCAGGCCCTCCACCGGGACCCCGCTGAACCTATAGGAACCCGAGGTCGGGGTATCCAGGCAACCCAGGATGTTCATGGCGGTGGACTTGCCCGACCCGCTCGGCCCCATGACGGCGACGAACTCCCCGGCGGCGATGCTCAGATCCACCCCGTCCAGGGCGCGCATGGACGCAGCCCCCAAACCATAGACCTTGGCCACCTGGCGGAACTCGACCAGGGGGACCGGGGCTGGGTCATGCGGTTCAGTCATCCCAGCTTCCGAGGAGAGATAAAAGCAGTCGCAAATGAACGCAAATAAACGCAAATCGCTGGACGGACAATAGGGTCCCCGCCGACGCGCACGCCGGATGCGTCCGCTGGGTCAAAGCTCCATTCCATTTGCGTCCATTTGCGTTCATTTGCGGCCGAATTCTTCTTTGCGAATTCAGTGGCGGCAAGGCCGCGAGCGAAGATCATGGCTTGGGCCCGCGCCGCTCGACGTCCACCAGGACCTGCGTCCCCGGGGCCAGGGTGTCGCCGAGGATCTGGGTCGAGATCCCGTCCGTGGCCCCGGTGCGCACCTCCAACTGGGCCGGGACCCCGTCGCGCAGGACCCAGACCTTGCCCAGCTTGGCGGCGCGCTTGCTCGCCTCAGGTATCCGCTTGGGCTCCGGGGTGCGGCGCGGCAGGAGCATGGCCACCAGCCCACCGCTGGATTTGGGCGCGGCGGCCTTGGGCGGATTGAAACGCAGGGCCGCATTGGGGACCAGGACGGCGCCCTGGACCTCCCGCACCAGGACCTCGGCGGTGGCGGTCATGCCCGGGCGCAGGGACAGGTCGGCATTGTCCAGGGCCAGCAGGGTGCCGTAGGTCACTACCCCGTCCACGGTCTCCGGGAAGTAGCGGACCTGGGTCAGGGTGGCCGGGAAGTCCCGGTCCGGGTAGGCGTCCACGGTGAAGCTCGCCCCCTGGCCCTCCGCCACCTGGCCCACATCGGCCTCGTCCACCGCGACCTTGAGCTGCATCTGGGCCAGGTTCTCCGCCAGGGTGAACAGGACCGGGGTCTGGAGCGAGGCG
>DYRB01000075.1 GCA_020718945.1 Lamprocystis purpurea
GCTCCCACGGTCGGCCTCCCGGTCGAACCAACACCTAATGCAGACATAGCCTTTTGTTTTCAGGGCCCTGGGTCGGGTCTTGACACCAAATTTCGCACCATCGACGTGCGCCCCTCGGGCCTGTTTTCGGCAAACGGCCCTGAACACCCCAAGGCGGCGGCGAGCGGGTATACTGTGCCGCGCCTCGACCCTTCCCATCGCGTCAGTCCCGATTCCCCGGGGCCCAGTGGGCGCAAACCTCTGTAACGGCCGCCGGGACCCCAGGGCTTGCGGACCCGAGACCCCAGGTTGCAGCGTCGCGGGGAGGGCCGGGAGGACGCAGTTGGCTTCCCCCAGGCGAGGACGCCAGGCCGTTTGCACCGACGCCAGGCCAGTGCAGACGGAGCGCTCGACAGAGGTCGAACTCCCTGGAGTGGGCACCGATGGCGGCCGGACAAGGCCCAGGTCGGCGGCTCCCCGGGGTGGGACGACGGCGCAGGTGGGGGCCAGACAGGGCTCCCGACAGGACCGGCGAGACATCGCTCGACCTCGGGAGCTTGGACCCCATGGCAGTGGCTGCACACAGAAGATCCGTAATGACCCTATTTTCCGACCCCGCTTGCCCCTATTGCCACCGCGTCCGCATTGTCCTTGCCGAGAAGGGCATCAGCGTGGACATCGTCGATGTGGATGCCCGCCACCTCCCCGATGAGGTGCTGGACTTCAACCCCTACGGCACAGTGCCCACCCTGGTGGATCGTGACCTGCGACTGTACGAGTCGCGCATCATCATGGAGTACCTGGACGAGCGCTTCCCGCACCCGCCCCTGCTGCCGGTGGACCCGGTGGCGCGGGCCAATGCGCGGCTGTTCATGTACCGCGTCGAGCGCGACTGGTTCGCGCTGTTGGACCGCATCGTCAGGGGCGAGCCGGCGCAGGCCGAGCAGGCCCGCAGCGAACTGCGCAACAGCCTGATCGCCACCGCGCCGGTGTTCGGTGCCAAGCGCTTCTTCATGAGCGACGAGCTGTCCCTGGTGGATTGCTGCATAGCCCCGCTGCTATGGCGCCTGCCGGTGCTGGGCATCGAGCTGCCGGGCCAGGCCAAGGAGATCCACGATTACACCAAGCGGATTTTCAAGTGGCCGGCCTTCAAGGCCAGCCTGACCGAGGCCGAGCACGAGATGATCGCGGACCTGCGTCAGGCCAGCCCCCAGGTCCATCCCGCCAGACCATGACCCCAAACCGCCCCTACCTGATCCGGGCCCTCTACGACTGGATCCTCGACAACCAGATGGCCCCGCACCTGTTGGTGAACGCCGGCCACCCGGGGGCCGAGGTCCCGGCCGGTTTTGTCCAGGACGGGCGCATCGTGCTGAACATCAGCCCGACGGCGGTTCGCGGTCTGGTGCTGGGTAACGAGCGTATCGCCTTCAGCGCCCGTTTCGGCGGGGTGTCCATGGAGGTCTCGGTGCCGCCGGGGGCGGTCCTGGGCATCTACGCCCGGGAAAACGGCCGCGGCATGCTGTTCGGCGACGAAGAAATAGACCCCGACGAGGCTGGAACGTCCGAGCCGGACCCGGAACCCCGGACCCCACCCCGGGAGCGGCCGACCCTGAAGGTCGTCAAGTAGCGGGCCCAGGCTCAGACGTCGGTCCCAGGGTCCGGCAGGCCGAGGCTGAAGTCCTCCAACTCGATGCCGCGCAGGACCAGGGTGCCGCTGTGCCGACCCACCCCCTCCTCGCTGAAGTCGAAGCGGAACACCCGGCGCAGGCGCAGACCCTCGGGTGTGCGTCGCACACCGATACGCTGCAGGGCCACCGCCTGGTCGAGGAGTTGCAGGTCGCGCTGCTCGCAGGCCGCACGACAGATACCGATGGCGATCTCCCGGGCACGCAGGCTGTCGAGCCAGAACCAGCCCAGCAGGAACAGGAAAAACAGGGCGATGAGACTATCCATGGCCGGATCTTACTATGAATCCCGCAGGCCGAGGATCGAATAGAGGTCCCTCCCCCGCCGCCCGGGGCGGCCTGTGGTCCGGCCCTTCTCGTGTGGTGCGAAAGGGGGAATAATCCTGACCCTTGGTGCCCCGCTCCTGGGCGACACCGACTTGGATACCCATCTGGAGACTAGCCTCATGCCCAACCGTCCCCTCATCGGCCTGTTGATCCTGGCCGCCACAACCCTGAGTGCCTGCGGTCCGAGCGAGGATGTCGAGCAGGCGGCCAGTGACCAGGCTCTGCTTGAACAGGCGAGGGCTAAGGCCAGGGCGGCGGCCGATAAGGCCGCCGAGGTAACAGGCACCGCCCTGGCGCGGGGCAAGGAGATGGCCACCGAGGCCGGGCCGGCCCTAGGCTCCGCCCGCGAGGCCGTCGCCGACACACTGCACAAGGCTGCCGACCTTGCCGCCGAGCAGGGTGCCGTGGCAGCCCAGGCCGTCGAGGAGGTCGCCGATGCAGCCGTCGAGAAGGCCCGCGAGTTGATCGGCCAGGCCCAGGCCTACATTGCCGAGAACAAGCCGCAATTGGCCCAGCAGGCGGTCAACAAGCTCAATGTGCTCAAGGATGTCATGCCGGCGGCCATCCAGACGCAGATCGACAAGCTAAACGCCCACCTGGAACAGACCGGCACCGCAGAACCAGCCGACGATGACGCAGAGACAGAAGACGATCCCAGACCGCCGAAGAGGTGACCGTCCGCGCCGGCAAGCAGCCCGGTGGACGACGCGATTATGATCAAGGCCACCGCATCGACTGCCCCCTGGGTACGCTGGAGATCGCGAAGGGGACATGCGGCGCCGGGAAGCCCCCCACCCGTCATTTCAATCCTGCCTCGGTGGCGCCGACCGCCACCCGTCCGGGTGCGATGCCCTCATCGTGACCCTGGCGCACCGTGCCGCTCCGGCAAACTGACCGCGCCAGCGGGGGCAAGCTGACCTGGGTGGAAACCTGTGCGTTCCTGGGTCTCAATGACCTTGGCCGATGCCTGCTCGAAGGTCATCCCCCCGGGGTCCGGCTCCCACTGGGCGCCGATTCCATAGCCTTGCGCGGTGGTTTGACCGCGGATGTAGACCGCGGTACGCGCGTCGATCCAGGCCCCGCTCCGCCAATCCGTCACCCAGAACCGGGTACCGGGGACGTCGGCCTGCGGATGCTCTTTGAGCCACAGGACGGCACAGCCGAAGTCATCGAAATACCGCACCTGGGAACTACCGTCCTCCGCCTTGAACCGGACTTGAGCCAGGTGCAGGGAGTCCTCCCAGAGTTTGGTGCAGTAGCTGCATGGGACACCCATCTCTGGGGGCACCGGGTAGTCGACCGACTTCTCGGAACAGGCCGAAATGAGGCCCAGGGCGGCGGCCAAGAGGCCCGCTGACAACAGGCGACGCGCGATGGGATAGTTCATGGGAAAGAATGCCGATGTGGGGTGGGCCAGGGTACCCGCAACGACCCCCAGGGTCGGTTCGACCGGGGCGCCGACATCGGGCGACAGCATTGTACGCAACCCAAGTGCCCGAGGGCCAACGCCGTCTCCGTTGAGGGCAGATGCCGTCACGACCGCGCCCCCCGGATCAATCGCCATTGACCGGCGAATCAAGGCTACACAGCCGGGTCTCCCTGGACCCCGGGTTCAGCCGCCCCCGGACGTCACTCTGGTGGTCGCATTTTCCCAGCCGCCTCGATCAGGTACCATTCGAGGGCTCGCGACCTCTCCTTGACCTGCACCCATGCCAACCTCGGCAAGAACTGGGCCCCGAAGTGCACACGGACACGGCGCCCTGTCCCGGAAGCCTGCCCGACCCACGCAACGACACTGCTATCGAGGCTTACCTAGTGGTCACACAGCCCATTCAGACGCCACCGCCGGCCGGTCCCGACAGCATGATCGGCGCGCACTTCCTGCTGTTCTTCAGTATTTGCGCCTACGCCGTCTGGACCCTTTACGTCTGGATCAACTACGCTCTTGGCGCCAGCTACAACGACCTCAGGTCCTATGCCCCGCTCCTACCGTTTGCCATGGTCGCCCTTGGCCCCTTTGCGTGGCACCTGGCCAAACAGTTTGCCCGGGACCTTTCAATCCCGCTAGCGGCCCCACAAACCACGCTGGGTCCGTCGCGACCGCGCCTCCTGTTGCTTGCCGTGTCCCTGATGCTCTTTGCCGCCGCCCTGTTGCAGACCCTCTTCAAACCCGACAGCCGTTATCTATGGGAATGGATGCTGCTGGCGGCCTCGTCGATCCTGATCTACCTGGCGGCCCAGCCGAGTCCCGCGTTTCTGCGTCGCACGACGAACCTGGAGACCTCCCCCAGGGGCGCATTTGGCGGGCCACCGCCACCCGTCTTCGGCGGCTTCTTTCTACCCTACCTGGTCTGCGTCCTGGGACTGGCAGCCCTCTACCTGCTCGGCATCCACCCCGACGCAGATGACACCCACTTCCTCGGCTCGGCGGTCGGCATGCTGCACTCCCCGGACCAGGCGCTGTGGAGCACCGACCCCTTCTTCGGCATCGCGGGTATGCCCGACTATGTATCCCGGCTGAATATCGGCGAAGGACTTGCGCTGGTGTCCGTGCTGCTCTACGACCTCACCGGGTTGTCCCACCTCTTCATTTATTACACCGTCCTGCCTCTGCTGACCACAGCCCTACTGCCGTTGCCCATCTTCCTGCTCACCCGGGCATTCTTTCCACGTTACGCCTGGGCCGGGGTGTTCTTTGCCTTCGCCCTACTGGCGATCTGGTCCACGGACAATCACGCCCACGGGCATTTTTTTCTCCCCCGTCTTTATCATGGCAAGTCGGTCTTCGTCTCTCTGCTGATCCCAGCCATCTATTACATCACCCGCGGCCTGGCCCAGCGCCCGTCCCTGGGCCGGGCCCTGTTACTGTGCCTGACCTTCATCGCTTCAGGCGGTTTCACTACCTCGGGACTCTATCTCGCCCTGGTGGCCGGCGGTCTCTCATGGCTGGCGTTCGCCAGACCTCCGCTGCTCAACCTGGTGCGCGCTGCGGCGCTCTTCCTGCTCGCTACCCTACCCAACCTGGCGATGTTACATCTGGTCGCCCGGGGCGTCTTGGACATCCCCCATGCGAGGGCCGCCGGGGCTGCGACTGCGACTGCGACTGCGGCTGCGGCTGCGGCTGCGACTGTGGCTGGCGCAACTGTCAAAGAGGTCAAGGACCTGTTCTGGACCTTCGGGGGCACTATCGACATCGTTGGGATTCTGTTCACCGTCTGGTTCGGGATGCTCGTCACCACCGCGTTGGCCTGGCGCGACGTACGGGCTCACGAATTGCGCCGGCTGTGGCTGCTGCTCACGGTAGTTGCCCTGTCGCCGCCCATCGGCGCCCTACTCAAGTCGCTCACCTCCATCGGCAATCTCGATTGGCGGTGGTACTGGGTATTCCATCTGGGCGTGCTGTGGTCCTTGACAGCGGCAGCGTCCTTGCAGGCCGGGGCCCAACTCGTAGCCGCACGACAATCCGGGCCAAACGCCTGGGCATCCCGGCTGACGGCGCAGGCCCAGACCCTGGCCGCATCGGGATTGCTTGCCATAGTCCTCGCCTTTCTGGCCCTGAATTGGAATTACCTATCCCACAAGTATGCCACGCACCCCTATTACCTGAAGGTCTACGACAAACAACTGGCAGTGGTGCGCCATCTCCAGGCTTTCGACCTCAAGGGGCGTTTGATTCTGGCGGACGAGCGCGTCACCCAGCTATTGCCCAGGACGCTGCAAGGGGCATACTTCATTTCACCCAACAGCGGGTATTTCTCGATGCCCTATTTCCCGGCTCCGGAGGCCGCTGACCGCCGCGCCCTACGGAACCTGGTCAGCGGCCCGACCCCTTTGGACGCGCCTGGCCTGGCGCGGCTGACCACAGCCATCGAGACGAGGAAGATCGAGGTGCTGGTCCTGGACACCGCCATTGCCAACCCGGCCCAATTGGAGGAAATCCAGCGCACGACCGGTATGGCATGCCACAACGCGTCTGGCTGGAGCCTTTGCCTGGACCCCGCCGTGACCGAACGCCCGACCGGACCGACCCACCCTGACGCGACCAAGACCTGGCCGATGGCGATGAACGGGAGGCCATCCGCCGAGGCCCCGGCAGCCGACGGCAGGCCGGCTACTGGCTCCGCCGCGCCGTCGCCCGGGCGCTGAACTGCGCAGCCCACAGGGACCGACAGACAGGGCGCCGGCAGAGACAGGGTTTACAACCCCAATTCCCGCCACCGCCCCTCGATGCGCTTGATGGAAACCGGGTAGGCGGTGCCCAACTGCTGGGCGAAGAACGACACCCGCAGTTCCTCCAGCATCCAGCGGATCTCCTCCAGGCGCGGGTCGCGCCGGCCGGCGGCGCGCAGGGCGGCGTCGCGCTCGGCCCAGCGGCGCGCCAGGGGGGCGAACTCCTGCATGCGCTCCCGATCCCGGGCGGCGGCGTGCAACAGGCGCTCTAACCTCTGGTCGGCGGCGCGCAGGTAGCGCGGGTAGTCCCGCAGGCGCTCTTGGGGGATGAGTCCGAGGAAGCCGCGGAACACCAGCCCGTCGAGTTGGGCGCGGATGTCCGCCACCGGCTCGCGCCAATTGACCTGGGTGGTCGCGGCCAGGCGCTTGCGCAGGCCCTGGTACTGGTCGAGGATGCCGCCGACCAGGCGCGCGGTCTCCGTGGCGACCGCCCCCAGGGCGCCGCGGCGGGCCGCCAGCCGGGCGGCGAAACCGGCCTGGTCGCGGATGGGGGGCAGGCCCTGGGTGAAGGTCAGGTCCAAGATCAGGTCCAACAGCTCGTCGGCCAGGTCGGGGCCCTTGACCCCGGGCGCGGGCGCTTCCCCGTCCGGGCCGAGCGGCGCCAGGGCGTACTGGAGCCGCATCCGGGCCAGGGCCGGGAGCCCCTGGCGCAGGCGCCGCGCCTCGGCCCCCAGGGCGAGATGGAAGAGCCGCCGCAGCCCGGCCCGCCCGGCCCGCTCGGCGCTCTCCGGGGAGTCCAGGACCTGGATGGAGACGCTCTCACCCCGGTCCACCAGGGCCGGATAGCCGCGCAGGCGGATGCCGCCGCGCTCCAGGTCCAGGCTCTCGGGCAGGCTGCCGAAGTCCCAGCGGGTGATGCCGTCGCGCTCCAGCCCAGCGCTGGGGATCTGGGCGAAGGACTGCTGCCCGGTCTCCCCGTAGCGGCGCCGCAGGGCCACCAAGTCATCCCCCGTCGCCACCTGGGTCCCATCCGGGTCCACCAGCCGGTAGTTCATGCGCAGGTGTGGGGGGATGCCGCTCTGGTCCCAGGCCGTCTCCGGGACAGACACCCCGGTCAGGTCCCGCAATGCCTCCGCCACCGCCTGGACCAGGGGGCGGTCGCTGGGCTGGAGTCGTTCCAGCACCCGCAGGGCTGTGTCCGGGATGGGCACGAATCCCTTGCGGATGGCCTTGGGCAGGCCGCGCAGCAGGACGGTGACCCGCTCCTCCAGGAGCCCCGGGACCAGCCAGTCGCCCCGGTCCGGGGAGACCTGATTGATCAGCGGCAGGGGCACCACCAGGGTGACCCCGTCGGCGGCATGGCCTGGGTCGAACCGGTACTCCAGGGGCAGGGCGCTGGCGCCGACCTGCAAGGCATCGGGGAAGCGCTCCCGGGTGATTTCGGCCGCCTCCCGGCGCATGAGGTCGGCGAGCCCCATGTGCAGGAGTTTGGGGCTTGCGCGGGTCGCCTCGCGCAGCCACTTCTCGAAGGCTGCGGTGGCATAGATCCCGGCCGGGACGCGCTCGGCGTAGAAGGCGTAGATGGCCTCCTCGTCCACCAGGATGTCGTGGCGGCGGGACTTGGTCTCCAGGTGCTGGACAGTGGCGACCAGTTCCTGGTTGTGGCGCCAGAAGGGGGCTCGGGTGTCGAAGTCCCCGGCCACCAGGGCCTGCCGCAGAAAGACCTCGCGGGCCTCCGCCGGGTTGATGGGGCCATAGTTGACCCGCCGCTGGGCCGCCAGGGTCAGACCGAACAGGGTCACCTTCTCGAAGGCGGCGACCTGGCCTGTCTGGGCCTGCCAGTGGGGCTCCGACCAACTGCGCAGCACCAGGTGGCCGGCGGCGGCCTCGATCCAACCCGGCTGGACCTTGGCGACGATACGCCCGTAGTGGCGGGTGGTCTCCACCCGCTCCGCGGCCACCAGCCACTTGGGGGACTTGTCCGCCAACCCTGAACCCGGGTGGACGAAGAAGCGCCCGCCCCGGGCCCCCAGGTACTCGCGCCCCTCGTCCTTGCAGCCGATGTTGACCAGCAGCCCGCTCAACAGGGCGCGGTGGACCTCCTCGTAGCTCGCCGGGGCCTGGTTCTCTTTGAGGCCCATCTCATGGAGTTGCAGGGTGAGTTGCTGGTGGATGTCGAACCACTCCTGGACCCGGTTCCAGGACAGAAAGTGCTGCTGACAGAGCCTCTGGAACTTGCTCCGCGACAGGTCCTTGCGCTGCTTGTCGAGGAAGCGCCAGAGATTGAGGAAGGCGAGGAAGTCCGATTCCGGGTGGGCGAAGGTGGCGTGGATCTCGTCGGCCGCCTGCTGCTTGTCCAGGGGCCGCTCCCGGGGGTCCTGGACGCTGAGCGCCGCGGCTATCACCAGGACCTCGGCCAGGCAGCGGTGGTCGCTGGCCTCCAGCAGCATGCGCCCGATGCGCGGGTCCACTGGCAGGCTCGCCAGGCGCCGGCCTAGCGCAGTGAGTCGGCCCTCCCGGTCCAGGGCCCACAGCTCTTCGAGGGTGCGGTGACCGTCCGCCACCAGGCGCCCGTCGGGGGGATCGAGGAAGGGGAATGCCTCGATGTCGCCGAAGCCCAGGAGCTTCATCTGGAGTATGACCGCGGCCAGATTGGTGCGGCGGATCTCCGGCTCGGTGAACTCGGCGCGGGCGGCGAAGTTGTCCTCCGCGTAGAGGCGTATGCACACCCCGGCGGCGACCCGGCCGCAACGCCCCATACGCTGGTTGGCGCTGGCCTGGGAGATGCGCTCCACGGGCAGGCGCTGGACCTTGCTGCGGTGGCTGTAGCGGGAGATGCGGGCAAAGCCCGGGTCCACTACATAGTGGATACCCGGCACGGTGAGCGAGGTCTCCGCCACGTTGGTGGCCAGCACGATGCGCCGGGTGCCGTGGGCCTGGAAGATGCGCGCCTGGTCGGCGGGCCCCTGGCGGGCGTAGAGGGGCAGGATCTCGGTGGAGGGCGGGTGGTGCTTGCGCAGGGTCTCGGCGGTCTCGCGGATCTCCCGCTCCCCGGACAGGAACACCAGCACATCCCCACGCCCGACCCGGGCCAACTCATCCACCGCCGCCGCTATGGCCGCCTGCATGCTGTCGTCGCGCTCCCCGGCGCCCTCCTCCTCGGGCGGGCGGTAGCGCAACTCCACCGGGTAGGTGCGCCCGGAGACCTCGCAAATGGGGGCCCCGCCGAAGTGCCGGGAGAAGCGCTCCGGGTCTATGGTCGCGGAGGTGACTATGACCTTGAGGTCCGGCCGGCGCGGCAGCAGGCCCTTCAGGTAGCCGAGCAGGAAGTCGATGTTGAGGCTGCGCTCATGGGCCTCGTCCACGATCAGGGTGTCGTACTCCAGCAGGTCCCGGTCCTGCTGTATCTCGGCCAGCAGCATGCCGTCGGTGAGCAGCTTGATGGCCGTCTCCGGGCGGGAGCGGTCGTGGAAGCGGACCTTGTAGCCCACCAGGCCGCCCAATTCCGCACTCAACTCCTGGGCCACCCGGCTGGCCAGGGTGCGGGCGGCGATACGCCGCGGCTGGGTGTGACCGATGCGCCCGGCCACACCGCGGCCCAGGTCCAGGCACAGCTTGGGGAGCTGGGTGGACTTGCCCGACCCCGTCTCGCCGCACAGGACCAGGACCTGATGGGCCTGGATCAGGGCGGCGATCTCCTCGCGCTTCTCGCTCACCGGCAGTTCCGCCGGGTAGTCCACCTGGGCCGGGACCAGGGCCTGGCGGCGCCCCAGTATGGCCTGGGACTCGCGTACCGCGGCCCAGAGCTTGATCAGCCCCTGATCGAAGGGCTGGCCCTGGCGGGCCCGGGCACGCAGCCCGCGCAGCCGCCGGGACAGGGCATCGCGGTCGCGCAGCAGGCAGGCTGCGAGCTCGGCCGGGGTCGGAAAGAGTTCGGCGGTCAAGGGGATAGGGGGTCAGCAGGGGTGGATCGGGAGGGCATTCTAGCCGGTCCCGCCACGCCGGCGGCATCCGGTCCCTGAGGCCTTGGCCGGTTCGGTCCGCACCGGGCGCATTCGGCCGGGCAAAAGGAAAGGCTCTGTCTGCATTAGCTGTTGGGGATGGCCAAGTCATTGAAGTGGCGGG
>DYRB01000076.1 GCA_020718945.1 Lamprocystis purpurea
TGATGCGCAAGGTCTATCGGCGCTACTTCACCCTGGCCGGCAAGTTCTTCCCCAAGCTGGTGGGCGCCGAGGACTTCACCAAGGAGGTCCTGGACGACTGGTACAGCTACTTCCACCAGTGCTCCCAATGTCGGCGCTGTTCGGTGTTCTGCCCTTACGGCATTGATACCGCGGAAATCTCCATGGCCGCCCGCGAGATCATGGACAGCATTGGTCTGGGTCAGAAGTACTGCAACGAGATCATTGCCAAGGTCTACAAGATCGGCAATAACCTCGGTCTGCCCGGTCCTGCCCTGGTCGATACCCTGGAGGGTCTTGAAGAGGACGTATACGACGACACCGGTGTACGGGTGCGCTATCCCATCGACAAGAAGGGTGTGGAAATCCTTCTGGTCACACCCTCGGCCGACTTTTTCGCCGAGCCCCACGTAGACGGCCTGATCGGCTACGGCAAGGTCTTCCACGAGGCCGGGGTGAGCTGGACCTTCAGTTCCTATGCCTCAGAGGCGGGCAACTTCGGCATGTTCATCGGCTCCTACGAGAACATGCGCCGGATTGCTCAGCGCATCCGTAAGGCGGCCCTGGACTTGGGGGTCAAGCGCATCGTCTTTGGCGAGTGCGGCCATGCCTGGCGCGTCGCCTACAGCTTCCTCAACACCCTGGCCGGTCCCTGGGACTTCCTGGACCCGAAGTACCCGGTGCCGCAGCATATCTGCGAGTTCACCAACGACCTGATCCAACAGGGGAAGCTGACCCTGGACAAGTCGCAGAACGACGACAAGGTCCTGACCCTTCACGACTCTTGCAACGTCGCACGGGCCTCGCGCATGGGCGATAAGCCCGGCGGTCAATTCGAGATCCCGCGGGAGATCATCAAGGCGGTTTGCAACAACTACTACGACATGGACGAAGAGACCATCAGGGATCGGACCTTCTGCTGCGGTGGTGGGGGCGGGCTGCTGACCGACGATTTGATGGAACTTCGCGTCAAGGGCGCCTTGCCCCGCATGACCGCCCTCAGCAATGTGATGGCCGAGAAGGGGGTCACGCACATGGCCGCCATGTGCGCCATCTGCAAGAGCCAATTCACCAAGGTCCTGCCCTTCTACGGCATGGACATGGAACAGATCGTTTGCGTCCACCAATTGGTCTCCAACGCCATTGTCCTGACCCCCGGGGATGACGATGAGGACCCGGACGACGACGCGGCCGATGAGGACGATGACCTCGACGCTGACGCCGAAGGCGAAGACGACGAGGATTGAGCCTGCAACCCTATTGCGCCGACCGGCCGGGCCCAGCCCGACCAGCGGCAGATTCCATTCACCACATCGAGCGGTTTACCGGTAAGGAGAGTGACCATGGCGACTCCCAGCGACTCCATCGACACCAAGCTTTCTTGGCGGCGCTATGCGGATGGCGACCACGAGTGGAAGGCCCTGACGCAGAAAATCTTCGTCCAGGACACCACCTACAAGTGCCCGACCTATGTTCACAAGACGCCCCCCTGCCAGGGCAGTTGCCCCTCGGGCGAGGACATCCGCGGCTGGCTGGCCGTGGTGCGCCAGCAGGAACTGCCCCCGGCCGGCGTTGCCTGGCAGGAGTACGCCTTCCGCCGCTCCACGGATGCCAATCCCTTCCCGTCCATGATGGGCCGGGTCTGCCCCGCGCCCTGCCAGGACGGTTGTAACCGCAACGAGGTCGAGGACTTCGTCGGCATCAACTCGGTCGAGCAGTTCATCGGCGATACCGCCATTGCCAACGGCTATGGCTTCGTCGCCGGGCCGGATACCGGCAAGCGCGTGGCCATAGTCGGTGGTGGCCCCGCTGGCCTGGCCGCGGCCTACCAGTTGCGCCGCAAGGGTCACGCCTGCACCGTTTTCGAGGCCAACTCCGGCCTGGGCGGCATGTTCAAGTTCGGCATCCCCGGCTATCGCGTCCCCCGCGACAAGCTCGATGCCGAGATCCAGCGCATCATCGACATGGGCGTCGAGGTCAAGCTGAATACCCGGGTTGGTACCGACGTGACCGTAGAGTCCCTGGAGCAGGACTACGACGCCGTCCTCTGGGCCCTGGGCTGCCAGGCGGGCCGCGGCCTGCCCGTGCCGGGCTGGGCTGGGACCCCCAACTGCGTCTCCGGCGTTGCCTTCCTCAAGGCATTCAACGAGGGCCGCATGAAGGTCACCACCGACAAGGTGGTGTGCGTGGGCGGCGGCGATACCTCCATCGACGTGGTGTCCGTCTCCCGGCGCCTGGGCCATATCAAGACTATTCGCCCCAACGACCTGCCCGAGACCGTGGTCCACGACGGCTATGTCGCCCACGACTCGGCGGTGACCGCCGCCGCCGAGGGGGCCGAGGTCACCCTGACCTCGCTGTTCACCCGCGACAAGATGATGGCTGCCGAGCACGAGGTGCACGACGCCCTGTACGAAGGCGTGACCATACTGGACGGCGTCATGCCGCTTGAGGTCATCAAGGGCGACGACGGGCGTGCCACCGGGCTGCGCGTGGCGGACTGCACCATGGCCGATGGGCGCCCCACCAAGGTCGAGGGCACCGAGCGGGTCCTGCCCGCCGACCTGATCGTCTCCGCCATCGGCCAGGGCGGCGACCTGACCGGCCTGGAGGCCCTGGACAACGGTCGTGGGCTGATCAACGCGGACAAGTTCTACCAGATCCCGGATCGGCCCGGCCACTTCGTCGCCGGCGACATCATCCGGCCGCACCTGTTGACCACCGCCATCGGCCAGGCTTCGGTCGCCGCCGACTCCATCGACGCCTATGTGCGTCACGCCGAGCACAAGCGCCGCCCCAAGGTCGATGTCCACCACTTCAGCGTGCTGGAGAAGATGCAGGAGGCCAACCTGGCCCCCGACGCATTCGACGCCAAGGCCGGTGACCAGCGTGGGACCTCCGACGGCAACTGGGCCATCCACAACTACGAGGACCGCTCCGGGGCCGAGGTGATTGCCCACGAGGAACTGTTCCTGGGCCATTTCAAGTTCCATGCCCGCAATCTGCGCAAGGAAGAGGTGCCGAGTGCCGAGGAGGTCCTGGGTCACTTCAAGGAGCGCGTCATCGGTCTGACCGAGGCCGAGGCGAAGGACGAGGCCAAGCGCTGCATGAGCTGCGGCATGTGCTTCGAGTGCGACAACTGCGTCATCTTCTGCCCCCAGACCGCGGTCTACCGGGTGGACAAGAAGGAGCGCACCACCGGTCGTTATGTGGCCACCGATTACGCCAAGTGCATCGGCTGTCACATCTGTGCCGACGTCTGCCCCACCGGCTACATCAAGATGGGGCTGGGCGAGTAGTCGCGGGCCGGGCTATCCGCCGGACTACCCGAAGAGATCAACTGGAGAAGCCGATGGCAAACGCCGTTGTAAGAGGCTTGCTCGCGGTCGCTGGTCTGGCCTGGGCGCTTGGCGCCCAGCCGGCCGCGGCTGGCGAGAATTTCGTCGCCCCGGGCTCCAAGGCCGCCGGGCTGACGAGCTGTGTCGAGCCGACGGACTTCATGCGCCGCAATCACATGGAGGTGATCAAGCACCAGCGCCACACCGTGGTGCACAAGGGCATCCGTGACAGCAAACACACCCTGGCCGGCTGTATCGCCTGCCATGTGGCGCCGGGGCCGGACCAGAAGCCGGTGTCGGTCTATGCCGAGGGTCAGTTCTGCCAGCGCTGCCATGCCTACACGGCGGTGGACGTGAACTGCTTCGGCTGTCATGCCACGGTGCCCACGCCGCCTGCGGCGGGTACGGCTGCCGCCGGGGACTTAGGGGCGGGTCTAGTGCAGGTCCCCGACCACGGCGTAACGGCGGGAGGCGAAAGACCATGACCCAAGAACACGACAAGGTCGACGGCGGGCGCCGTAGCTTCATCGGCGCCGCGGCCGGACTAACCGCGGCCACCGTGGCCCCGGGCCTGATCCTGCACACCGTCGAGGCTGCACCGCGCTCCGAGGCGGTTACGGACAAGGTGCGTTGGGGGATGCTCATCGACACGGCCAAGTGTGCCGACGGCTGCTCTGCCTGTGTCGATGCTTGCGACAAGGAGAACGGACTGGACCTTCAGGTCAAGCCCCACGGTGCGTCCGAGGCCATGTGGGACCGCCAGCGGGCGGTGTGGATTCGCAAGGTCCAGGTCCAGGACAACCTGACCGGGCGGGTGACCAACCTGCCCATGCTTTGCCAGCACTGCGAGCGCCCGCCCTGCGTGGATGTCTGCCCCACAGGGGCCTCGTTCAAGCGGGCCGACGGCATCGTCATGGTGGATCGTCACACCTGCATCGGCTGCCGCTACTGCATGATGGCCTGTCCTTACAAGGCGCGGTCGTTCATCCACCAGGTGGTGGAGGAAAAACTGACCGCCACGCCCCGGGGCAAGGGGTGCGTAGAGAGTTGCAACCTGTGTGTGCAGCGGCGGGACAACGGCGAGACGTCCACCGCCTGTGCCGATGCCTGCGCAGCGGCCGGGCACCACGCCATCCTGTTCGGTGACCTCAAAGATCCCAATGGAGCCCTAAGCAAGGCCCTGGCAAGTGCTGCGAGTCGGCAGGTCCGAGAGGATCTGAACCTCAACACCGGCGTTCGATATTCGAGCCTCTGAGCCGTCGCGGGAGACCTGTCATGAAAAGAATCGTCTATCGCGAGTGGCGCATCCAGCCCGAGCGCTACTGGGGGCTGTTGGCCATCCTGGGCGCCGTGGCCGGCATCGCCGGCCTGGCCGTCCTGTTCATGGAGCACGAGGGCCACTGGGTCACTGGGATGACCAACGAGGTGGTGTGGGGCATGCCCCATGTCTTCGCCGTGTTCCTCATTGTGGCCGCCTCCGGGGCCCTCAACGTGGCCTCCATCGGGACAGTGTTCGGGCGCACTGCCTACAAGCCCCTGGGGCGCCTGTCTGGGCTCTTGGCTCTGGCCCTGCTGATCGGCGGGCTGCTGGTCCTGGTCCTGGACCTGGGCCGGCCGGAGCGACTGATCGTGGCCGCGACGACCTACAACTTCCGCTCCATCTTCGCTTGGAACATCTATCTCTACACGGGCTTTGTCGTCATCGTCGTCGCCTACCTGTGGGCCCTGGCCGACCGTAAGGGCGGCCCCTACAGCAAGACGGTGGGGTATGCCGCCTTCGTCTGGCGCCTCCTGCTCACCATGGGTACCGGCTCCATCTTCGGCTTCATCGTCGCCCGGCAGGCCTATGACACGGCCATACTGCCGCCCATGTTCATCATCATGTCCTTCGCCTATGGGCTGGCAGTATTCATCCTGGTGCTGATGTTCGCCTACGACCAGGACAAGCGCCCGCTGGGCGATGTCATGCTCGGCAAGCTCAAGAACCTGTTGGGTGTGTTCATCGCGGCCGTGCTGCTCATGACCCTGATGTATCACCTCACCAAGCTCTACGGGGCCAAGAACCTGGGGGTGGAGTCCTTCATCCTGGTCAACGGCGGCATTTACACGGCCCTGTTCTGGGTGGGCTGGGTCTTGGTCGGTTGCCTGGCACCGCTGGGCATCGTCTACCACCCGGTGCTGGGCAAGGACCGCAACTGGATCGCCGCGGCCGCGGCCATGGTGATCCTGGGGGGCTTTGCCGCCGTGTACGTCATCATCATCGGCGGTCAGTCCTTCCCGTTGCAGATGTTCCCCGGTAGTACCATCCTCGCCTCGGGCTTCCACGACGGCGTCAACGGCGTGCCGGCCTCCTACGTCCCGTCCATCCCCGAGATCCTGCTCGGTCTGGGTGGCGTTTCTGTGGCCTTGATCATCACGGCCGTCGGGGTGCGCGTGCTACAGTTCCTGCCGGAGTCCCTGGCAGATCCAGTGGTGGACCCGCACCTCGCGACCTGAGGGCTGGTCCCCGGCCTGACCGGCCGGATGCGGGGTTCCGAATGGTGGGCCGGTGCCGCAAGGCACCGGCCCGGTGTTTTTTGTCCCCACCCAGGGGCCCAGTGCCATGGCCCATCTGTACATATCCGCTGCCCACAAGACCTCCGGAAAGACCACGATCTCCATCGGCCTGTGCCGCGAAATGCGGCGCCGCGGGCTGGCCGTGCAGCCGTTCAAGAAGGGCCCTGACTACATCGACCCCCTGTGGCTCAGCCAGGCGGCGGGTAACCCCTGCCTGAATCTCGATTTCCATACCATGTCCCGGGAGGAGATCCGCGAGTCCTTCGCCACGGAGATGGTCGGGGCTGGCGTTGGGCTGATCGAGGGTAACGTCGGGCTGTTCGACGCCGTGGACCTCTATGGCAGCAACAGCAACGCCGAGCTGGCCAAGGACCTCAAGGCCCCGGTGGTCCTGGTCATAGACGCCGAGGGTATGACCCGGGGTGTGGCCCCGCTGCTGCTCGGCTACCAGGCCTTCGACCCGACCCTGAATATCGCTGGGGTCATCCTCAACCGTGTCGGCGGTGCCCGCCACGAGACCAACCTGCGCCGGGTGGTGGAGCACTACACCGACCTGCCGGTTCTGGGGCTGGTCTATCGCCAGCCTGAGATCGAGATCGTCCAGCGCCACCTGGGCCTCATGCCGAGCAACGAGGAGGACGGGGCGGAGGCCCACATCGAGCGCATCCGCGCCCAGGTGGCCGAGCAGACCGACGTGGACCGCATCCTGGCCATAGCCGCGGCGGCCCCCCAGTTGCCGGTCCCCGGCCCATCGCTGGTGATCGTCGGCGGCGCCCAGCCAAGGGTGCGCATCGCCGTGGCGCGTGACCAGGCCTTTGGCTTCTACTATCCGGACGACCTGCGCGCCCTGGTCCGCGAGGGGGCGGAGCTGGTGCCGTTCAGCCCCTGCCGGGACCGGGCCCTGCCTCGGGTGGACGGGCTCTTCATCGGTGGCGGCTTCCCCGAGGCACGCATGCGCGAGTTGGAGGCCAATGACCTGATGCGCGCCTCCATCGCCGACTTCATCGAGTCCGGCGGTCCCGCCTACGTCGAGTGCGGCGGCTTGATGTACCTGGCACGTCGCATCATCTGGGGGGACGAGAGCCATGCCATGTGCGGCGTGCTCAAGGCCGACGTGGCCATGCACCGCCGCCCCCAGGGCCGCGGCTACATCACGCTGCGGGAGACCGCCGACTCCCCCTGGCCTAGGGCCGGAACCGCCCCAGGGGACATCAAGGGTCATGAATTCCACCACTCCGCCCTAGTCACCCCCCACCCGGACTGGGTCTATGCGTATCAGGTGGTGCGGGGGACCGGGATCGACGGGTCCCATGACGGCATAGTCCACAAGAACCTGCTGGCCAGCTATTGCCACCTGCGCAGCGTGGGTGGAAACCGCTGGACCAGCCGCTTCCTCGCCCATGTGCGGGCCTGCCGCCGGCTCTGAGGGACCCGCGCCACACCCCGCCTGGGTTAGAATGACGGGCAATCACCGCAGTGCAAGAGGACCTTTCAGGCATGTTCAAAGTCACACCGGCAGCGGCGGAGCAGATCGACAAGGCGGCCCAGCAGGGCGGCACCGCGGGGCTCTCCCTGAGGCTGGCGGCCTCCCAGGCGGCGGACGGGACCATCAGCTATCGCATGGGTTTCGACGAGGCGACCGGAGACGACATCCGTCAGCGCTGCGACGGCGTGGACGTGGTCATGGCCCCTGAGTACATCCCCCTGTTGGACCAGGCGACCCTGGATTTCGTCGAGATGGAACCTGGGCAGATCAACTTCATCTTCCTCAATCCCAAGGACCCGAACTTCGTCCCCCCGGAGCAGGGGAACTAGGCTCGGCCAGCGATAGCTTTCCGCCAACCTCGATCTGGAAAGACGATCAGGCCGCAAATGAACGCTAATGAACGCGAATGGGGCAGCGGCTACCGGTGCGTTTGCGTTTATTTGCGTTCATTTGCGGCTGAGTTTTCCTTCCGCGGCTGACGCATGGACCTGGCAAGCGAAGACGCCTTCCGGCTCAATGTGCTGCTGGCCAACAGGCCCTTGGCCATCCGCATCGACGAGTCGCGCCTGATGGTCTACGGGCTGTCCGAACGCGGCGAGGCGCGCATCCAACTCAACCCGAGCGGCCGTCCCGATGCCTATGTGCGCCTGGTGCGGGAGCTGATCTCCGGCCAGGTGCTGGGTTCCCCCGGGGGCTATCCCGTGTATCTCCGCCGCTGGACCCGCATGGGGCAAATGCGCGACGAGAGCCTGGAGCAGCTCCTGTTGCTCGGTGAGCCGGAGGCCGTGGTGGCCGCGGTGCACGCCCCTGGGCTCACCGACGAACTGGCGCGGCGTGCCTGGTGGGCCATGGAGGACGCCGAAAACGCCCGGCGCATGCTGGCCAACCCGGCGGTGCGGGGTGGGTCCATGGGCCGGGTCCTGGCGGACTATCTGGTCGACTACCTCCCCTTCGAGGCGGAGCCGGACAAGGCCATGGAATCGGTGCGCCTGGTCCTGCAACCGGGGCTGCTGGAGCCGGTGCGCCTGGCTGACCTCTGGACCCGCTCTGCGCGCAAGCCCGCCCATCTGCTCGGTTTTCTCCATGCCCTCCCGGACCACCTGCCCGAGCCAGGTGCGGAACGCCGTGACGCCCCCGCCCTGCGCGAGCGCCTGGCCCCGCTGATCCTGGCCGGCGACCCTGTGGCCTTGCTCTGTGGCCGGGTTCCGTCCGCGGCTGGTCAGTCCTTCCTGCGCACCCTGGCCCTGGTGCTGGCCAAGCCGCCGACCCAGGAACTGGTCGGCAGTGCCTTCGACCTGATGCGCTCCTACTTCGGGGCCCTGCGCCCCGGGGGCGACCCCAATCTGCCCCTGCCGGCCCTGGTGGCGGAGGCCCAGGCATTCTGCGCCGCTCCGGACCCCGCCGGCCCCGTGGCCGCCTGCCTGGCCGCGGCCCCGGAGCTGGCCCCGGACCTGGTGGCCATGCGCATCCTGTCCGGGGTCGGCTACGGCGCCATCCGCGCCTACCTCATCGACTCCACCGCCTCCGGCAGCCTGATGCGGCGCAAGCTGGCCCCGGTCCTGGATGCCCTGGAGGCCCAGATTGACCTGTTGCGGCGGCGCTAGTATGGCCCCGCCCAAGCACCGGCAACATCAACCGATGCTTGGCGCGGTTCGCACCCGGGACACGGGCTAGGAGCGCGGGCCACTGGGAGCGCCGGCATCTTGCCGGCAACTGGGTCCCCCGGCGTCCCGCCGGGGGTATGACGCTGACCTCGCCAAGCCGCGGCCCCTGGATTCGGCTGACGAAACTTGCCAAGTCTCTGGAGCTTCGCGACCAAAAGGCCGAGCCTCGGGTTGCTTGATGTTTCCGTGACCAGCGCGCAGGTGTGCTAGGTCCCTGTGGGCCCTTATGCGTCGATATACTGAACTTATTGGTCGCACCGCGACCGGTGTCCCATAATTCCCGCCCTGACCCCTGATTGTGCAGGGGAAACAGGCCCCGGCCGCGGGGCCGGACACCCATCGAGTGAGGTGATAGCCATGGCCGAGACTGGAAAGACCGACACCGCAAGCCTTACCCTGCGGCGGCAATTGGAGCGTCTGGGGCAGGACCTGGAGGCCGTCTCGGCGGAGATCTGGCGCAGTATCGACCACAACGACCCCGCCGGTCTGGAGCAGGGCGTCGCCTATAAGCAGCGCTTCAACCAGCGACGCGGGCCCCTGGAGGCCGCGGTCGCCGAGATGCTCGCCCTGCTGCGCGACAACCCCCTGAGCGATCCTGGCCCCGGTGAGGCCCTGGCCCAGCCCAAGATGGTCAGCGTTCCGCCACCCCCACCCAACCCCGCTCCAACCTTGGCCCACCCGGCCGCGGCCCGGGCCGTCGCCCCGGCCAAGGGGGAACAACCCCGGGGGCAGGCGTTGAACGGGGACCTGGGCCAGAAGGTCCCCTTCGGCTTCGTCCTCGGCGGCCAGACCTTCACCAGCGCCTCGGCCTGGCCCCTGTTCTACGAGGCCCTGCTGGAGGAACTCTACGGGCGGGCGGCGGAGAAGCTCTCCCGCCTGGCGGACGATGGGGCCGGCTTCCTGCACGCGGGCAAACCCCTGTTCGCCCGCATGCCCGACCGGCTCGATGACCCGTTGCCGGTGGCCGAGGCCCTGTTCGCCGAGGCCGACCTGGCCCCGGAGGACCTGATGGAGGTCATCAAGGGGCTGCTGCGGGAGATAGGCTATCCCCTGGACTCCTTCAAGATCCTGCTCAAGGAGAAGAATCGCGGTACGGTGGAGACCCTGTCCCTGGCGGCCTGATCGATCCCGCGCCCTGAAAAAGGCTATGTCTGCATTAGGTGTTGGTCCGACCGGGAGGCCCACCGTGGGA
>DYRB01000077.1 GCA_020718945.1 Lamprocystis purpurea
ACCCCGCCGGCACCCCCGAGGTGGCCGGCCTGGCCCGGCTGACGGCGGCGGTGGAGTCGGCGCGGGCCGAGGGCTCGGGCCGTCCCGTGGTGCTCTTGTTCGGCGGCGATCTGCTCCAGGGGACCCTGACCTCCAGCCTGTTCCTCGGCATCCCGGACGCGGTCCTGTTCGGCCGCCTGGGGGTGGACGCCGCGGTCCTGGGCAACCACGAGTTCGACTATGGCCAGGATGTCTTCCGCCGCCTGGCGGCCCTGGCCACCTTCCCCTTCCTCAGCGCCAATGTGCACACGGACCCGCTGCCCCTGCCGGTGCGCCCCTCGGTGGTGCTCGGCCCTCCGGCCGGGCCCCGGGTGGCGGTGCTGGGCCTGACCACGCCGGAGCTGACCACCGCCACCCACCCCCGCAACGCCATCGGGGTGAGCGTCGAGGACCCCGTCGCCGTGGCCCGGCGCCTGGTGCCCGGGCTGGCGGCGGGGGCGGAACTGGTGGTGGTCCTATCCCACATGGGCCTGGCCGAGGACCGGCGGCTGGCCCGGGAACTGCCGCAGATCGACCTCATCGTCGGCGGCCACAACCACTTTGTGCTGGCCGATCCGGTGCTGGAAGACGGCGTAGCCATAGTCCAGGCCGGGGCGCGGGGGCGTTACCTGGGGCGCCTGGACCTGGACTGCCGGGACGGCCGCCTGGCCCGCTCAAGCTATCGCCTGATCCCCCTGGACGCCGCCGCCCCCGCCGATCCGGACATGGCCCAGGAGGTGGCGCGCATCGCTGCTGCCGCCGACCTGGGGATGGGCGAGGTCATAGGCCAGACCCAGGTGGAACTGAGCGCCCGGCGCGAGGACGTCCGCCGGGGCGAGGCGCTGTTCGGGGACTTCGTGGCCGATCTGGCCCGGGAGATTGCCCCGGCGCAGCTCGCCCTGTTCAACGGCGGGGGCTTTCGGGCGACCATTGCCGCCGGCCCCGTCACCCTCAAGGATGTCCACCAGGCCTTCCCCTTCCGCAACACCCTGGTGGTGGGGGATCTGACCGGGGCCCAGATCCAGGCCGCCCTGGACCACAGTGCCGCCCTGGACCCGGCGGACAACCCGGGTGGCTTCCTCCAGGTCTCCGGGCTGCGCCTGACCATCGCCGATGGGCGGGCGGTGGAGGTGTCCGTGGGCGGCCAGCCCCTGGACCCAGGGCGCGGCTATCGGGTGGTCATGCCCGACTTTCTGGCCGAGGGCGGCGATGGCTTTAGCATGCTCAAGGACCTGGGCGGACGGCTCGACACAGGGCGGCTGATCTCCGACATGATCATCGAGGCCTTCCGCACCGGCGGGCCCATTGCTACCCACACCGACGGGCGCATCCAGCGCCGCTGAGACCCAACCGAACAGGAAACACCCATGCACCTAAGCCCACTGCCGGCCCTGCTCATAGCTCTACTTGCCCTGCCCTGGGCCACCGGGTCCGCCCAAGACAGCCCAGAGGCCCGCATCCAGGCCCTGGAGGCGCGCCTGGAACGTCTCGCCGAACGGGTCGAGGTCCTGGAGGGCCAGGCCGGTGCCGCCGGCGCCGGGACCCGCACCGGCAAGGACCTGGTCTGGACCTTCGACGAGGGCCTGACCGGGTCGCCCTTCCGGGTCATTCAGCAGGAGCTTGACCGCAGGACCGGTCAGGTGGACCTGCTCCTGACCCTGGTCGCCGAACCGCCGGATGCGGACCTGTGGCGAGCGGCCCAGGTCGGGGCCCTGGTCCCCCTGGCGGTCACCGCGACCCTGAGCGGCGGGGCCACCCTGGGCCCGATCCCGCTGACCCTGCACCGGCGCAGCGCCTTCACCCCGGGGGTCCAGGTCCATGTCATGGCGCAGCTCCCGGGGCTGGACGCCAAGGCGGTCCGACGCATCGCCGTCGGCCAGGTCCGCACGCGCTGAGGGGGCTGGTCCTGTGGTCCGCAAGACCGAAGACCCCCGCGTCCGCCTGGAGCGCCTCCAGGCCGCCGCCGACGGCGATCCGGCCGCGTTGCCGGAGGCCCTGCGGGCCGCCCTGCGTGATCCCCATCCGCTGACCGTGGCCCGCGCCGCCGTGCTGTGCGGCGAGCGGCTGCTCTACGACCTGGAGGGGGACCTGGCGGCGGCCTTTGAGCGCCTCTGCCCCCTACCCTACAAGCAGGACCCCCAGTGCATGGCCAAGGGGGCCCTGGCCCGCGCCCTGGTGGCCCTGGACTGCCAGGATGCGGCCCTCTACCGGGTCGGGATCAGGCTCCGCCAGCCCGAGCCGGTGTGGGGCGGTAGCGTAGACACCGCCGTGGACCTGCGCTCCACCTGCGCCATGGGCCTGGCCCAGACCCGCTACCCGCGGGCCCTGATCGACCTGGTGGACCTGCTCGCCGACCCCGAGCCCCGGGCCCGTGCCGGGGCGGCGCGGGCCCTGGCCCTGGTCGAGCCCCTGGCCGCGGAGGCCCTGCTGAGGTGCAAGGCGTGGTTCGGCGACGCCGAGCCGGAGGTGGTGGGGGAGTGCCTGGCCGGGCTGCTCCAGGTGGCCCCGGAGGAGGCCCCGGGGTTCGTCGCCGGCTTTCTGGACGGCAGGGACCCGCTGATCCGGGAGCAGGCGGCCCTGGCCCTGGGTGCCTCGCGCCTGGAGCCGGCCCTGGACCTGCTGCGCGAGCGCTGGGACGCCGAGCCGTTCAAGCGCGACCAGGACCGGGTCCTGCTGCGCGGGGCGGTGCTGCACCGCAGCGAGGCCGCCTTCGCCTGGTTGCTGGAGGTGGTCGCCCGCGGCGACCCGCGCATCGCCGCCTGGCTGGTAGAGGAACTGGCGGTCTACCGGTCCAATGCCCGGCTGGCCGAGCGGCTCCAGGTCGCGGTCCAGACCCGCGACCGGCCGGCGGTCAGCGAGGCCTGGCAGCGGGTTTGGGAGGCAGGGGGCGAGACCTGATGGCGAATGGCCTGGCGCCTACGCTGCGGCGAGGAACAGCAGGCCCTGAACGCCTTCGGGGCGGCGGCCTTGCTCATAACTGCACCCACCTGGGCTCGCCGAGTGCGTAGTCAGGCCATCTTGGCCTGACACCCTCAGGGCTGGAAGCCCTGACTACCTTGGCCTGACGCCCTCAGGGCTGATGCGTGACACCGCAGAGCGGTGTCACGAGGGGGGGAAGGCGGTGTCACGAGGGGGGGAAGGCGGTGTCACGAGGGGGGAAGGCGGTGTCACGAGGGGAGAAAGCGGTCTCACGAGGGCAGACCTGTGTCACGAAACCGTGCCAAGATGTGGTGCCGGGTGACCCTGGCCGAGATCAAGGCCCAGGGGCACCTGGCCTGCTGAACGTCAGCGTCCGAATCGAGGGGTAAGACGATGTGGTACTTCGCGTGGATCTTGGGCGTCCTGTTGGCGCTGGCGTTCGGGATCATCAATGTGATGTGGTACGAGTCGGAGCAGTGCCTCGGGCCCGCGGACGACGAGGCCCCGGCGGCTTGATACGCGGTCCCCGGGCTAGTCCGCTTCCAACATGACCGTCGCCGCCTGGCTCAGGGCCCAGAGTCGCCACGCCGGCCCCTGGCTGGGGCTGGCCATAGCCGCGGCCGGGGTCGGGGGGCTCCTGGTGATCCCCCAGGCCTGGCTCCTGTCCGGGATCGCGGACGGGGCCATCTTCCAAGGGGCCGGGGTGGCGGGGCTTGCGGGCCCCCTGTCCCTGCTGCTCGGGGTCTTCGCCGCCCGGGCCCTGCTGACCTGGCTCGCGGAGCGCTCGGCCATCCGGGCGGCGGCGGGGGTTCGGGTGGCGGTGCGCTCCAGGCTGTTCCGGCACATCCAGGGGCTCGGGCCTGCCTGGGTCGCGGGGGAGCGCAGTGGGGCCCTGGTGGAGGGCCTGACCAAGGGGGTCGAGGACCTCACCGCCTACTATGCCCGTTTCCTGCCCGCCCAGGCGCTGGCGGCGCTGATCCCGCTGGGGGTCCTGCTGACGGTGGCGGCACTGGATTGGCCCTCGGCCCTGGTGATGCTGGTCACCGCCCCCCTGATCCCGGGCTTCATGATCCTGATCGGCCAGGGGGCGGAACGCCTGCACCGGGCCCAGTGGCGGGAGCTGGCGCGGATGGGCGGGCACTTCCTGGACAGCATCCAGGGCCTGGCGACGCTCAAGCTGTTCAACGCCAGCCGCCGGGAGGCCCAGGCCATAGGCCGGGTGGCGGACGACTACCGCCGCAGCACCATGAAGGTGCTGCGGGTGGCGTTCCTGTCCTCCGCGGTCCTGGAGCTGTTCTCGACCCTGGGTATTGCCCTGGTGGCGGTGCTGATCGGCTTCCGGCTCTACAGCCTGGACCTGCCCATCCCGGGCTGGGCCGCTCTGCCGGAGATCGGCTTCCGGGAGGGGTTCTTCATCCTGCTCCTGGCCCCGGAGCTGTATCAGCCCCTGCGCAACCTCGGCACTCACTACCACGGCAAGCTGGAGGCCGCCGCTGCGGCGGAGCGCCTGCTCGCCGTCCTGGGGACGGCCCTGCCCCAACCCGCCGCGACCGGCCTGTCCCTTCCCGAGCGCTCGCCCCTGCACCTGCGCCTGGAGGGGGTGCGGCTGTCCTACGGCCCAGGGCGGGTAGCCCTCGACGGGCTGGACCTGGAGCTGAGGCCCGGGGAGCGGGTCGCCCTGGTGGGCCCGAGCGGGTCGGGCAAGAGCACCCTGGTCCGCCTGCTGCTCGGCTTCCTGCGCCAGGACCAGGGCCGGGTCCTGGTGGACGGGCAGGAGCTTAAGGACCTCGACCCCGCGGATTGGCGCCGGCACCTGGCCTGGGTGCCCCAGTCGCCCCGCCTGTTCCAGGGGACCCTGCTGGACAACGTCCGCCTCGGGTCCCCGGGGGCCCCCCTGGAGGCGGTGCGGGAGGCGGCCCGGGAGGCCCAGGCCCTGGGCTTCGTCGAGGCCCTGCCCCTGGGCTGGGAGACCCCCATCGGCGAGCGGGGGGCCGGGCTCTCCGGGGGGCAGATCCAGCGCATCGCCCTGGCCCGGGCCTTCCTGCGCGATGCCCGGCTGGTGATCCTGGACGAGCCCACCGCCAGCCTGGACCCGGAGGGGGAGGCGGCGGTGCAGGAGGCCATAGACCGGCTGGCCCGCTCCCGCAACCTCCTGGTGGTGGCCCACCGCCTGGGCACGGTGGAACGGGCGGACCGCATCCTGGTCCTGGACCGGGGGCGGGTCGTCGAGTCCGGGCGGCACCGGGACCTGCTGGCCGCTGGCGGGCCTTACAGCCGGCTGGTTGCCGCCTACGGGGGCGGGGCATGAGCCGCGACCCGGGCGGGCCCCGCACATTGGCCCGGCTGCTGCGGCTGCTGGCCCCCTTCCGAGGTTGGGTCCTGGTCGGGCTCGGGGCCTCCCTCTTGACCCTGCTCGGGGCCCTGACCCTGATGGCCACCTCCGGGTGGTTCATCGCCGCCATGGCGACGGCGGGGGCCGCCGGGGTCGCCATGAACTACTTCACCCCCGCCGCCCTGATCCGCGGCAGCGCCATACTGCGCACCGCCGGGCGCTACGGGGAGCGCGTCCTGACCCACGAGGGGACCTTCCGGCTCCTGGCCCACCTGCGGGTCTGGATCTACCGCCACCTGGAGCCCCTGGCCCCGGCGGGCCTGGAGCGGCTGCACAGCGGCGACCTCCTGAGCCGGATGCGCGCCGACGTGGACGCCCTGGAGCACCTGTACCTGCGCACCCTGGTCCCCCTGGGGACGGCCGCGGTCGCCGCCGTGCTGCTTGCCGCCTACCTGGCTCGCTACGACGGGGCCATAGCCCTGCTGGTCTTAGGGATGCTGGGGCTGGCGGGGGGCGCCATCCCCCTCTGGACCCGGCGCCTGGGCGAGGCCCCGGGGCGGCGCGCCGTGGCCCTGGAGTCGGGGCTGCGCGCCGCCGCGGTGGACGGGGTCCAGGGGCTCCCGGAGGCCCTGGTCTACGGGGCCGAGGGGGCCCAGGCCGAGCGGTTCGATGCCCGCAGTGCCGAACTGGCGGCGGTCCAGGTCCGCCTCGGGCAGGGCGGCGGCCTGGCCCAGGCCGGGCTCGGGCTCTGCGCCCACCTGGCCCTGTGGGGGGTGCTGCTGCTGGCCATCCCCCTGGTCCGGGCCGGGGGCCTGGCCCCGCCGGACCTGGCCCTGCTCGCCCTCCTGACCCTGGCCGCCTTCGAGGCCGTCGCGCCCCTGCCCGGGGCCATGCTCCACCTGGGCACCGCCCTGGCCGCCGCCCGGCGACTCTTCGACTTGGTGGACACCCCAGCCGCCGCGCTGGAGCCGAGCGGCCCCTCCCCGACGCCCAGCGGATTCGGCCTGGAGGTCCGGGGCCTGCGCTTCGCCTATCCCGGGGCCCAGGCCCCGGCCCTGGACGGGGTGGACCTGGACCTCCGCCCCGGCCGGCGGGTCGCGGTGGTGGGCCCCAGCGGCTCCGGCAAGAGCACCCTGCTCGCGCTCCTGCTGCGGTTTCGGACCCCGGACGGCGGCAGCATCCGCCTCGGCGGCCACGACTTGGCCGCCTACCGGGGCGAGGACCTGCGCCGGCACATAGCCCTGGTCTCCCAGCACAGCCACCTGTTTCACGCCAGCCTGAGGGACAACCTGCTCCTGGCCCGCCCCGACGCCACCCAGGCGGAGTTGGCCGCCGCCTGCCGCATCGCCCAGATCGAGGACTGGATCGAGTCCCTGCCGGATGGCTTCGACACCTGGGTCGGCGGGAGCGGGGCCGGGGAGACCGGGATGCGACTCTCCGGCGGGGAGGCGCGGCGTATCGCCGTGGCCAGGGCGGTGCTGAGGGACGCCCCCATCCTGCTCCTGGACGAGCCCACCGAGGGCCTGGATGCCGAGTCCGAGCGGGCCCTGCTGACCGCCCTGGGGACCCTGGCCGAGGGGCGCAGCCTGCTGATGGTCACCCACAGGCCCGTCTGGCTGGCGGCCATGGACGAGGTGCTGGTCCTGGAGGCCGGCCGGGTGTCGGCGAGGGGGACCTATGCCGAGCTCATCGCCGGGGAGCGGTTGCCGCGGTTGCTTGGGTTGGCGGCGGGGGGATGAAGGCGAGACCGGGACCGCTGCCGACGGTCTTGGGTCGTAGGATGGGCAAAGGCGCCGCCGCACCCGTCCCAGGGGTAGGTCGAAGCCGATGCGCCCTGCCCATCGAACGCCTCGGCCGGAGCATGGGCGCGCCGGCCTTTGCCCAACCTAGCCCGCGTGGGTTCCTTAGTGGCGTCCCTTTGCGGCTCGACTGCTCCCGCGGGCTTAAGCCCCTCGCGCCACCGGCCGGCGTACGGAGCGTATCCACTCGCTCCAGGACCCGGGGTAGAGGCGCGACCCCGAGAGCCCCGCAACCTCCATGGCCAACAGGTTGTGGCAGGCATTGACCCCGGACCCGCAGTAATGGACCACCCGCTGGGGTTGGGTGTCGCGCAGGCGTGCGGCGAAACGCTCCCGCAGCCGATCAGGGTCCAGGAAGCACCCGTCCGGGCCTAGATTCCCCTGGAAGGGTAGGTTGATGGCCCCGGGGATGTGCCCGGCCACCGGGTCTATGGGCTCGTGCTCGCCGCGGAAGCGCTCCGCGGTACGGGCGTCGATGAGCAGGGGGCGCTCCACCTCGCCCAACAGGCCGCTCAACAACTCCGCCGCCCCGGCCCAGCACCCGCGCCGCAGCCGGACCTTGAACCGCGCCGCCTCGGGCAGCGGCCGGGCCCGATCCAGGGGGCCGCCCGCCGCCGACCAGGCCCGCAGGCCGCCGTCCAGGAGGGCCGCCTTCTGGTGGCCGAGCCAGCGCAGCAACCACCACAGGCGTGCGGCGAAGGCCCCGCCCCCCTCGTCATAGACCACTGCCTGGGCCCCGGCGTGCAGGCCCCAGCGCCCCAGCTTCGCCGCCAGGGCATCCGGGTCCGGCAAGGGGTGGCGCCCGGTCCAGCGGGCCGCGATGGAGGACAGATCGCGCTCCAGGTGGACGTAGCGCGCCCCGGGGATGTGTCCGGCGGCGTACTGGGTGATGCCCCAGGCCGGTTCACCCAGGGCAAACCGGCAGTCGAACAGGACCCAGTCGGGGTCCGTCAGATGCTCGACCAGGGTGGTGGCATCCACCAGGTGGCTGAGTGTCGATGGGCTCAAGGGGTCCTGGCGTGGTGACTCGGCAATGGGGCGGATTCTACGCCGGACCGGCTCCCTTCTCCTCCTGGGTTGGAGACAAGCGCTTCCGTTTCGCCAATATCACAAGTTCTCAGGGGCGATGGGACAGGCCAACCCCAACCCTCTAGCCCCACCTGGGCAAGTATTCGGTCCACCGGTTGTTCGGGGGCTGCCGTTCTGCCTAATGCCATCAAGGAGATTCGAAAGGTCACCGAAAACTACGTGCTTATCAACGGCGGCCAACTCGGCACAACCTGTGCGCGAATTGGCTGCATGCCTTCCAAGGTGGCGTTGCATCTGGCCGAGACACATAACAACAGGGCCCATGGTTCCAAGCTCGGCATCGAGGGCGGCGAGGGCATCCGGGTCGACAGGGCCCAAACCATGGAGCGCATCCGGGACCTGCGCGACATGTTCGTCGATTTGATCCTCGCCAACACCACGGACGACATGGGCGACAAGCTCATCGAGGGCTATGCGGAGCTCGTCGATCCGCACACCATCCGGGTCGGTGACCAGACCATTCACACCGGGGCCACAGTGATAGCGACCGGTGCGCGCTCCTTCGTACCGCCAGAGTGGTACCCCTTCGAGGACGGCCTCCTGACCGTCGAGACCCTGTTCGATCAGGAAACACTCCCCGAGTCCATCGCCGTCCTGGGGCTCGGTCCCATGGGGATCGAACTGGCCCAGGCCCTGCACGGACTGGGCGTCAGGGTCGTTGGCGTCGAGCGGGGCGACACCATCGCACGAATCAATGATCCCATCGTCAACAAAATGGCCATCGAGATCATGGCGCGGGACTTTCCTCTTTGGCTCGGGGCGGGTGTCCGCATTGAACGGCAAGGCGACGGGTTCCGGGTCAGATCGGGCGAGCGCGAGACCGAGGTCGAAAAGCTGCTGGTCGCCGTAGGCCGTCACCCGAACCTCCGCGGGCTTGGCCAGGAGCGCTTGGGGGTGACAACCGATCGCCAGGGCATACCGGAGTACCACCCGCACACCATGCAGGTCGGCGACCTGCCCGTCTACATTGCGGGAGACGCGGCCGGCGGGCTGTCCACCTTGCAAAGGGCCGCAGATCAGGGACGCATCGCCGGATACAATGCCGTCCGCGGCGACGCGACGGCGTTCAAGCCCAAGACGAACATGTCCATCGTCTTCTGCAGCCCCAACGTCGCATCGGTCGGAGCGCGATGGTCCGACCTCGACCAGGAAGCCATTGCCGTCGGGCAGGTTCGCTTTGGACCCGTCGGACGCGCGGTGATCACTGGCCGGAACCGCGGCATACTGCGCCTTTACGCCGATAAGAGATCCGGGCACATCCTGGGTGCCGCCATGGTCGGGGCCGAATGCGAGCACCTGGCGCACCTGGTCGCGTGGGCCCTAGAGACGGGCATGACAGTAACCGAGGCCCTGCGTATGCCGTATTACCACCCGGTGTACGAGGAAGCGATCCAAGACGCGCTGTACGACCTGGACCGCCACTTGAACGGCACCGGCTCGAGCATGGTGCAATTCGAGCGCCTGGACCCAGTGGCTGCCGCTCCCGCTCACGGCCCCGGGTTCCTGGCCCCCCTGCATTCTGCCCGGGCATGGGGTCAGAGGCTTTTCGTTGGACGGTAGCCCAGCGGTCCCCTTGCGGCGGCTGAGTGCCAACAGAAGGGCAAACAGCCGGTGCGCTTCGAGGTGACCGACCAGACCCGCGAGGCCCTCGCGGCCTGGGTCGCCAAGGCGATGTTGACCCGCCAGCGCCCGCTCGGCACGAGGCCGTCAAGAACCGGGCCCGGCCGGTTGGATACGCAGTCCGAGCAGGTCCGGCTCCTTAGGAACAGTTCAGAAACAACTGAGGCATCTGGGGGGCGGGCGTCCCGCCCGCCAGACGGGCCAGAGGCCCGTCCCCCGGTCCAGAACGTATCGCTTGTTCTTGAACCGTCGCTTAGTTGGTCGGGACGCCTCGCCTAGGGGCGTCTCGACGGGCGGAGGCAGCAAGGATTGCTACCTTATAGCCCCGGATCTCCGCCTGTTCCCGGTTGGCAACTACCTGATCCTCTA
>DYRB01000078.1 GCA_020718945.1 Lamprocystis purpurea
CCGGGGGTGAGGGTCCTCTCCCCTCTCCCCCCGGGAGAGGGGCCGGGGGTGAGGGTCCTCTCCCCTCTCCCCCCGGGAGAGGGGCCGGGGGTGAGGGGCAGCCAGCACAGAACTCGAAGCGTACCTCGCCGGTATCCGGGTCCACCGCCCGCAACAGGTCGAGCAGGGCCTTGGCCCCGTCGCCGGTGGCGCCGATCCGCCACAGGGGGTTGTGGTTGCGGTCGAAGAGCCCGCCCATGGCCGGGAGCCGGGCGGCGTCCTCGAAGCAGGCGCGCAGGTAGTGCTCGTCCGAGTCCAGGGGTCGGGCCCGGAAGTGCTGCTCGTAGCGGTCCTGGGCCAGGTCGCGTTGGGCCCGGGTGGCCCCGGACAGCCAGGGCCGCTCGCACAGGCCGTTGTCCTCGATGAAGCGCAGGTACACGCAGGCCAGCACCCAGTGCACCGCGGCCTGGGTGATCTCCTCGTCCCGCCAGTCGTGATAGGACGCGCCGACCCGCCCTGAGTCCCGGGCCTGTTGCCATTCGGCCCGCAACCCGGCCTCCAGGTCGGCGTGGGTGTCGATGTGCTCCCGCGCGAAGTCCTCGACTTGCTTCAAGACCTTGCGCAGGGCCTCCAAGAGCTTGCGGCTGTCGATCATGCGGCGGCCCCTTGGCTGTTGGCGCTGGTCCCGGTGCGGTGGAGGTTCCTGGCCCAGGCCTCGGGGACCACTGCCCACTGGGCGGCGGTGACCGTGGGCACGATGAAGCCGTCGATGGCCGGCGGGCCCGGGATGACCATGGGCACGAGCATCCAGAGCCCCGGCAGCCCGCCGGGGCGGCTCGCGGCGTTTTGCAGGTCGGTGAGTAGCCCCTGGAGCCGGTAGCGCCCCAAGAGCCCGAGGTCCACCAGGAGTACCGGGCGGGTCTGGGCCAGGATGCGGTCGCGCACGCCGGGGATGGCGCGGTTGACGAGCTGGAGCAGCCGGTTCCAGTCCGCCCCCCCGGGCCCGCCCCCGTCCGCCCGCGACACCAGGGGCCAGCTCACCTTGAGTGCCTGGGCCTGGTCGCGCATGGCGACGAGCAGCAGGGCGTCGAGGCTCAGGCGCTCCAGGTCGAAGCGGCGCAGGAGCTCGGCCTCGGCGTGGCGGGCGAGGCGCAGGGCGCAGCTGAGCGCCAGGAAGCCGCCACCCCGGGCCGCGGCGTCGAGCTTGACCTCGAGCTGGCGGGCGGCGGCGACCTCAGGGGTGGGCGGCATGCCGGCGGCGACGAAGGTGTCCTGCCGCTGGTAGGCGGTGCTGGACCCGGCCGTGGGGCCGAAGCCCGCCCCGGGCCGCTCGTAGGCCGGGCCCTCGGGGCGGTCGGGCCGCCACACCAGGTCCAGGCCGGCCTCGACCAGCAGGCGGTCCAGGTCCGGGGGCCGGGGCAGGGGGGCGGCGTCCGGGTAGCGCCCCAGGACGCGCTCGCCGATCTGGGCGACGGTGAGCGCCCGCGGTCCGTAGAGGGACCCGACGGCCAGGGCGATGGCCTGGGCGGGGTCCATACCGCGGGGGTAGATCTCGCCGCGGCTGGAGAGCGCCGCCCGCTGGGAGCTGGCGGCGGCGAGCTTCAGCAGCCGCGCCGGGGCCGGTGGGACCAGGCCCTCGGGCGCAGGGACCCCGTGCAGGGCCTCGATGGCCCGCTGGGGGGAGAGGATGGGGTCGGCGACGGCCAGGCGGTCGGCCTCGCGCCCCAGGGCCAGGGCCCAGTCGACGGTCTGCGGGTCGCGGGCGAGCAGGGGCTGGCGGGGGCCGTCGAAGACCAGCAGCCGCGGCGCGGCGAGGCCCGCCTCCGCCTCGCAGGCGGCCCGGGCGACGGCGCCGGCGAGGTGCAGGCGCTCGTGCTCGGCCTGCTCCACCGAGCCGTGGGCGGCCAGCAGGCCCCGGGCGGCCTCCTCGGCGGTCATGGCCCCGCCGTGGGTGCCGAGGAGTCCGAGGATCTGCTCGCGGACCTGGGTGATGGGCGTGGCCTTCTGCCAGCGTTCCCGGGTCTGCACCAGGGCGTCCGTGAGCCGACCCCGGGCCAGGTCGCAGGCGCGGGCGGCGTCTCTGAGGCTGGGCCAGAGGGTTGGAGTGGTCTTCCCCTCACCCCAACCCCTCCCCCGGGGGGGGAGGGGCTCTTCCTCCCCTCTCCCCCCGGGAGAGGGGCCGGGGGTGAGGGGCTCTTCCTCCCCTCTCCCATCGGGAGAGGGGCCGGGGGTGAGGGGAAGCGACTCCAACCCCAGCCAGATGGCCAAAGCCCGCTCCTCGGGGCGGTCGTCTCCCAGGGGGCGCTTGGGCAGGAGCTGGGCCGCGAGGTCGTCGATGCTCGTCGCGCCCAGGGCGGCGAGCTCGGTGTCGATCACCGTGAGGCCGCCCGGCACCAGGTCGGGGCGCAGTTGGGCGAGGCGCTTGGCGCGCAGGCGGATCTCCTTGCGGACCTTGTCGCCGACCCCCTTGAGGTAGCGGAAGCGCACCCGGTCTACGGCGAGCAGCTCGCGCACCCTATGTATGCCCATCTGGTCCAGGACGTTCTGGGCCTCCAGGCCGTAGCCCAGCTCGGCGATGGTGGTCAGGGGCGTGGCGCGCCGGGCGATGCCGTCGAGCTCGTCCTCCTCGGTGGCCGGGCGGCGGGCCTCGTCGAAGACCCGCCGCCAGGCGCGCAGCATCTCCGCGGCGTTGTCGTAGCGCTCCCGGGCCTCGCGGCGCAGGGCCTTGGCGAAGAAGGCGGTGAGCCCATCGCGCAGTGCGGGGTCGAAGTGCTCGGACTCGATGGTCGCCTCGCACTCCAGGCTGGCCGGGTCGCTGACCGCGTCGCCCCAGTAAGGCAGCCGGCGCGTGAGCAGCTCGTAGAGTGTGACCGCGACGGCGAAGCGCTCGGCGTAGAGGTCCCAGCGCGGGGGGCGGCGCAGGCCGAGGAAGGGGTCGAGATAGGGTCGGGTGCCGGCGTGGAGGTTTTCCGGCGGGGTGCGTGCGAGGGAGAAGTCGAACAGGACGAGCTGCAGGCGGCGGTCCTTGCCGGTGGCGATGCCGATGTTGTCCGGCTTGATGTCGCGGTGCGCCACACCCTTGGACTCCAGGTAGTCGGCGACCGCGAGCAGCTCCTCGCCGAAGCGGGAGACCAGGTCGAGGGAGATGGGCCCGGCCTCGTGGATGTGCTTGGCGAGGGACCTGTCGCCGGCCTTGGTCATGAGGATGGCCGCGCGCCCGGTAACCCTGAGGGTGCGCCGGTGCTCGACGACATTGGGGTGGCGCAGGCCCGTCAGGACCTCGCCCTCGGCGCGGATGCGCTCGTCCTGGGTCTGGTCCGTGGCGACCTTGAGCACCAGGTCTTCGTCTGCCCCGTCGGGGTGGACCAGGAGTGCGACGGCGGTGGCGCCGCTGCCCAGGCGGGCGAGCACGGTGAAGCCGCCGTCCAGCCGGTCCCCCTTGCCCGCGACCGCGGGGTCTACGGTGGCCTCGGGGGTTGGGGCGGTCAGCTCGTCCTCGACCAGATCCAGGTATTCGAGGAGCTCATCGACGGTGGCGATGCGGCTGCTGACCTCCGGTTGGGTGCTGAGCTGCACCAGGTCTTGCAGGGCCTCCCCGGCGCCGTCCAGGGCGTCGGAGATGCGCAGCCCATGACCGGCCCGCAGGCGTTCGGCCAGCTCCAGGCGGGAGGCCGCCGGGGCCTGGCCGGTAAAGAGCTGGTAGGCGATGGCGCCCAGCGAGAAGACGTCCATGTGGGGGCCGGCGGCGATGTCGGGCCGCAGTGCCTCGGGGGCCAGGTAGACCTGGCTGGGCTCCTCGATGTAGTCCTCGATGTGCCGCGTGCCGAGGGTGCGCAGCAGGGTGGTCCCGGCCGTGGCCTCGCGCACGGCGGCTTGCCAGTTCATCACCTGCAACGCTGGGGCGGTGGTGTCGGGTCCCTTGACCAGGATGTTCTGGGGGGCCAGGGCACGGTGGTAGAGGCGCCGGCCGTGGGCATACTTGAGCACCTCGGCCAGTTGACGGAGCACATGCAGGCGCAGGTCCAGACTAAGGGCCGTGCCCCGCTCGCGCAGGAAGAAGTCGAGCCGGATGGCGCCCGGGTCGAGCTCGAAGACCAGCGCAGGCCCAAGATCCGTCTCCTTGAAGTCGTGGACCTTGACGATGCCGGGGTGCGCGATCCCTTCCAGGACCTGGAACTCGCGCAGGGCGGCCTTCTTGAGATCGGTGCGTGCCTGTTCCCCGGTCCCCCCAGCAAAGGGATAGATGCGGATGCGGCGGTGGACGCCGGCGCTCAGATGCACCCCCTCGAAGTCCTGCCAGCCTTCGCCCTCGGCGAGGAGCCCTTTGAGCTCGTAGTCGCCAACCCGCCGGGAGCGGTTGGACGGGCGTATGCCGGACTCGCCAACGGCCTTGACGATGGCGCGGGCGAGGGTACGGTCGACGAGGATGGCCCGTGCCGTGCCCATCCCCAGGGCGGCGGGCGGGTTGGTCAGGGCGGAGACGATCCCCTGATCGTCGGGGCGCCCGGGCTGGCCCCGCCCGTGGACGCGGGCGAGGCCGGAGGGGTCGAGTCGGCAGGTGGTGCGCGTCGCCGACAGGAAGATCAGCGGCTCGACCCAGGGCACCCGGGCCCGCGCCTTGCTGATGGCCGACTGCCGGCGTAGCAGGGAGGCGAGGCGCTTGGCCTTGCGGTTGGTGAGGATCAGCGGGTTGTCGTCGGTGACCGTCCGGCCGTTGTCGGTCCAGATCCAGGTGTGGGCGTCCCCGGTGAGGACCCCGGGCCGGCTCTTGACCTCGACGAGGAACAGCCCCTGGGGTGACAGGATCAGGGCATCCACCTCGTTGACGCGCCCCTCGTCGTCGATGAACTCGAAATTGGACCAGGCATGCCAGGGCTCGGCGTCGGGGAGCTGTTCCCGCAGCCAGTCGAGCGCCTCCCGCTCCCAGGGAAACTGGGAGGCGGTGATGGCGGACCAGCGGGAGGTCATGGGCATGGGCAGTCCAAGTCGCATGCGAGGTGGGTGAGGTGGCCGCAATCAGGGTGCGCCGAGACCGCACGCCACCCAGACCCAGGTCCGCCAACAGAGTCGGTTGTGCAGACGCCCGGCACGTACCGCCTTGGACAGGGTGTCGCGCCTCACCCCCAACTCATCGGCGACGTCGGCGGTTTCCCCACCCGCATCGAGTCGCTGCTGGGCCGCGGCGAGTTGCCGAACGCAAGCACGTTCGTGATGGGGGTAACCCCAGCGGGGAACAGCGGAAGCTGGATCTGGGACATCGGCCTCTAACCCCCCGGCGACCACGCACAACGGATGCGGGATCATCCCAGAATCCGCGCAGCCCCGCCACAGCGCCTGCGGCGTGGCCCAGGGAAAGCCTGATAACCGTTGAAAAGACGCGCGCCCTGGCCCAGGCGGGTCAGGACCCCGGCGCCTTGCGGGGAGATGCCGAGGGCGATGGCCGTGGCGCCGCGGCCCAGGCTGTCCTTGAAGGCGGCGGCGAGGTCTCGGCCATCGAGGGTGAAGTGCGCCCTGAGGACCTTGATGCCGCCAGCCCCGCCTCAACCCCCGCGATGCCGCAGGAAGTACTCCAGAAGGTCGCGGGTGGAGGCGTCGTGGGGGGCCGTGACCCGGTCCGCCTCGATCTCCTTGAAGATGACCCCGGCGAGCTGCTTGCCCAGTTCCACGCCCCATTGGTCATAAGAATTGACCCCCCACACCACCCCCTGGGTGAAAATGCGGTGCTCGTATAGGGCGATCAGGGCCCCCAGGGTGCGCGGGGTGAAACGGTCCACCAGGATGCTGTTGGTGGGCCTGTTGCCGGGGAAGGTGCGGTGCGGGGCCAGTTCCGTGGCCCGCTCCGGGTCCAGGCCTGCGATGGTCATCTCGGTGCGGGCCTCCTCGAAGGTCCGCCCGCACATCAGGGCCTCGGTCTGGGCGAAGAAGTTGGCCATGAGCTTGGCGTGGTGGTCGCCCACCGGGTTGTGGCTGTGGATGGGGGCTATGAAGTCGGCGGGGATCATCTGGGTCCCCTGGTGGATGAGCTGGTAGAAGGCGTGTTGACCGTCGGTACCGGGCTCGCCCCAGACCACGGGGCCCGTGCTGTACTCGACCGGCACCCCGGCGCGGGTGACCCGCTTGCCGTTGCTCTCCATGTCCCCCTGTTGCAGGTAGGCAGGCAGGTAGCGCAGGTACTGGTCGTAGGGCAGCACCACATGGGTACGGGCCCCGGCGAAGTTGGCGTACCAGACCCCGATGAGTCCCAACACCGCCGGTAGGTTCTCGGAGATGTCGGCATCGTGGAAGTGCTCGTCCATCTCATGGGCCCCGGCGAGCAGCTCGCAGAACCCCTCATAGCCGATGGCCAGGGCTATGGGCAGCCCGATGGCCGACCACAGCGAATAGCGCCCGCCGACCCAGTCCCAGAAGCCGAACATGTGGCTGGTATCGATACCGAAGGCGGCTACCCGCTCCCCATTGGTGGATACGGCGACGAAGTGGTCGGCGACCGCCGCCTCGTCCCCCAGGGCCTTGACCAGCCAGGCCCGGGCGCTCAAGGCATTGGTCATGGTCTCCTGGGTGGTGAAGGTCTTGGAGGCGACCACGAACAGGGTGCTGGCCGGGTCCAGGTGGCGGATGGTCTCGGCCAGGTGGGTGCCGTCCACGTTGGAGACGAAGTGGACCCGCAGCTCCGGGGACTGATAGGGCTTGAGGGCCTCGCAGACCATGAGCGGTCCCAGGTTGGAGCCGCCGATACCGATGTTGACCACGTCGGTGATGCGCTCCCCGGTGTAGCCGCGCCATTCGCCGCTGCGGACCGCTCGGGTGAAGGTCTCCATGCGGGCCAGGACGGCGTTGATGCCGGGCATCACGTCCTCGCCATCGACGAAGATGGGCCGGTTGGAGCGGTTGCGGAGCGCCACGTGCAGGACGGCGCGGCCCTCCGTGTTGTTGATCTGATCCCCGGCGTACATGCGGCGGATCCACCCCTGGAGGTCCACCGCCTGGGCCAGGTCGAACAGCAGCCCCAGGGTCTCCTGGGTCAGGAGGTTCTTGGAGTAGTCCACGTGCAGCCCGGCGGCACGCATGGTCATCTGGGCGGCGCGCTGGGGGTTGCGGTCGAACAGGTCGCGCATCTGGACCTGGCGCATCGCCTGCCAGTGGGACTCCAGGGCGCGCCAGGCGGGGGTGTGGTTGACGAGCGGCATCTTCGGGTACTCCTTCGCGTTGCGTCTCTTGGTTCCGCAGGGTTGTGGAGGGTTGTGGAGGGGCTCGGGGTTGGATCAGCCGTCGAGGCCGTTGCGCCAGTCCTGGTCGTCGCGGTCGAACAGGCGGTTGGCCTCCGGCGGTCCCCAGGTCCCGGCCGGGTAGGTGTGGATGAAGTCCCGCTCGGTGGCCCAGAGCTTCAGCACCGGATCGACCACCCGCCAGGCCCAGTTCACCTCATCGTACCGCAGGAACAGGGAATGGTCCCCTTCGATCACGTCGAGGATCAGGGCCTCGTAGGCATCGATCTGGTTCGGGGCGATGGTGCAGGTGCTCGCGTCCAGGCGCTCGGTCTGGGTGCGCAGCTCCAGCCCTGGCTGCTTGACCTGGATCTCCAGGCGCATGCACTCGCTGGGCTGGATGTTGAGCAGCAGCCAGTTGGGCTTGAGGCTCTCGATGGCGGTGTAGCGGAAGAGCTGCTGGGGCGGGTGCTTGAAGCGGATGGCGATGAGGGACTGGGTCTGCTCCAGGCGCTTGCCGGTGCGCAGGTAGAAGGGCACCCCGCGCCAGCGCCAGTTGTCGATGTAGAGCTTTAGGGCGGCGTAGGTCTCGGTGGTGCTGTTGTGGCCCACCCCGGGCTCGTCCAGGTAGCCGGGGATCTTGCTCGCCCCGGCCTGACCGGCTCGGTACTGGGCGCGGAAGGCTTGGGCGTGGACCGCCTCCCGTGGGATGGGGCGGATGGAGCGCAGCACCTTGACCTTCTCGTCGCGCAGGGCCTCCGCGTCCAGGCAGGGCGGGGGCTCCATGGCGATCAGGGTGAGGGTCTGCAACAAGTGGCTCTGGATCATGTCGCGCATGGCCCCCACCCCGTCGTAGAAACCCGCCCGCTCCTCGATGCCGCGCCCCTCGCTGTGGGAGATCTGCACGTGATCGATGTAGTTGCGGTTCCACAGGGGTTCGAGCAGCAGGTTGGCGAAGCGGAACACCAGGATGTTCTGCACCGTGCTCTTGCCCAGGTAATGGTCGATGCGATAGATCTGGTCCTCGGTGAAGTGCCGGCCCAGGCGCTCGTCCAGGGCCTCGGCGCTCTCCAGGTCGAAGCCGAAGGGTTTCTCCACCACCAGGCGCGACCAGCCCTGCTGCTGGCCGTTGAGCCCGCTGCCCGCCAGGTGCTGGGCCACCTCGCCGTAGTAGCGGGGGGCCACCGCCAGGTAGAAGATCAGGTTGGGGGGCAGGGCCTGGTCCCCGCGCAGGCGCTCAGCCAGGCGGGCGAAGGCCGCCGGGTCGTCCAGGTCGCCGCTGACGAAACCCAGACGCTCGCCCAGGCGCGCCGCCACCTGGGCGTCCAGGCCAGCGCCGATGCGCTCGGCCAATATCCCCAGCACCTCGGCACGCCAGTCCGCGTCGCCCCAGTCGCGCCGGCCGAAGCCCAGGATGCGCGTCTCCGTCTCCAGGCGGCCTGCCAGTTCGAGGTGGTAAAGGGCCGGTAACAGCTTGATACGCGAGAGATTCCCCGTGGCGCCGAAGATCACCAGGGTGGCCGCATCGTGCATTGCAGGGACTCCGCAGGGTTGAATTGTGATACTTTGATGGCCCCCGAGCCGCGCGGTGCGGATCGGCCCTATTACACGCGATGTCCGGCGGCCGCCTATGGACCAGACCAACAATTCCCCCCGGTCCCCCTCCCAGGCCAAGGCGCAGGTCAAGGCCGGCGGGCTGCGGGTCCTCATGGCCAGCAGCGAGGCCCATCCGCTGATCAAGACCGGCGGGCTGGCCGACGTGGCCGCGAGCCTCCCGGCCGCCCTGAGCCAGCTCGGCCACGACGCCCGGCTCATTATCCCCGCCTACCCCAAGGCCGTAAAACAGGTTCGCGAGCCCAAGCCCCTGTGCGAGATCCGCGTGACCGGTAGTCACGAGCAGGTGCGCATCCTCGGCGGCCACCTCCCGGACACCCTGCTGCCGGTCTACCTGGTGGAGGCCCCGGACCATTTCTGCCGCGAGGGGAGCCCCTACACCGACCTGTCCGGGCGGGACTGGGGCGACAACGCCGAGCGCTTCATGCTCTTCAACCGGGTCCTGGCACGCCTGGCCCAGGGCCTGCCGGCCCTAGGCTGGCGCCCGCAGATCCTGCACTGCAACGACTGGCAGACCGGCCTGGCCCCGGCCCTGCTCCAGGACACCCCGGACCGCCCGGCGACCATTTTCACCGTCCACAACCTGGCCTATCAGGGGCTGTTCGACCGCGCCACCTTCGACCGCCTGGGCTTGGCCCCCGGGCTCTGGGCCGTCAATGGCCTGGAGTTCCACCAGCGCCTGTCCTTCATCAAGGGCGGCCTGGTCTTCTCCGATCTGGTCAACACCGTGAGCCCCACCTATGCGGAAGAGGTCCGCACCCCGCGCTACGGCTGCGGTCTGGACGGCCTGCTGCGCCAGCTCGGCGGGCGCTTCCAGGGCATCCTCAACGGCATCGACTACCACGCCTGGGACCCCCGCACCGATCCGGCCATCGCCCAGAACTACGGCGCCGATACCTTCCACCTCAAGGTCGAGAACAAGCTCAGCCTCCAGCGCGAAATGGGCCTGCCCCGCAACGAGCGGGCCCTGCTGTTCGGCTACATTGGCCGGCTGGTGGAGCAGAAGGGGGTGGACATGATCCTGGACATACTGCCGTGGCTCCTTGACCAGCGCGACGCCCAGGTGGTGCTCCAGACCACCGGCGACCTGCGCCTGGAGCGGGTCCTGCGCGACCTGGCCAAGGCCCATCCCGAGCAGGTGGCCGTCCACGCCGCCTACGACGAGGCCCGTGCCCATCGCATCGAGGCCGGCTGCGACGCCTTCCTCATGCCCTCGCGCTTCGAGCCCTGCGGCCTCAACCAGATGTACAGCCTGCGTTACGGCACCCTGCCCCTGGTCCACCGCACCGGCGGTCTGGCCGATACCGTGGTCCATGCCTCCCCGGAGCACCTGGCCGACGGCACCGC
>DYRB01000079.1 GCA_020718945.1 Lamprocystis purpurea
GGAACCAGGCGCGAGTCTAGGCGGGGGGGTGGCTCAAAAGCTGAGCCTGGGTGGGACCGGTCCGCACCCGGCGCCCCGGGGACCTTCCACGGTAAGAAAAGCAGTCGAGCCGCAAATGAACGCAAGTAGGCGCAAACAAGGGACTTCCTGTCGATCTCTCGTTCACCCTGCGGGCAACCTGCGGATTCTGGGTAACGACCAGCCTAAGCCGGCACGCCCCCGGTGGGCCTGCGAGATAGCACGACGCTCGTGGCGCGCGCTCGCGCTAAAGCCTGATTGTTAGATCACCGCTACGCTACCTATAGTCTGTAGATTCATTGTCATCAAATCGCCATCCTTCGTGCATGTCACGGCCTTCAGAAAAAAAAATTCTCGGTGAGCATGTCAGGTCGCTTCGGCTCGCCCTTGGGTTTTCCCAAGAAGACCTTGCGGAGGCAAGCGGATTGCACCGGACATACATTGGATCTATAGAGCGAGGCGAAAGGAATGTTAGTCTTGAAAACATAGTCAAGATTGCACACGCACTAAAAACCACGCCCAGCAATCTTCTTGACGGAATTGATTAATGGCTATGCAATCTCCATTTGATAAAGCGTCACTGGACACATGGCCAGCCATCACAGCAACGCTGGTGCAGCAGCATCCACTAAAGCCTGATGAAATCGTTGATATCGTCCTTGAAGCATGGCGCTCCATTTTTACGTCAGCAATCGGGATCCACGGGTTCAAGATAGGGAAGGATATATTCCCCAAACCGCAAATCATGGGCGGATTACTTCACGAACTAATTCCCCTCGAAGTGGCCGCTCGCTATCCTGCAGAGTGGAGAGGGGAAAAGGCGGCTGACGATAAAGATATTGTCTATGTACCCAACGACTACTTTTCAATTGAGCTAAAGACATCTTCGCATCGCGACCAAATATTCGGCAACAGAAGCTATGCGCAGGAAACCCAAAGCGATAAGAAAAGCAAATCGGGGTATTACCTAACAGCGAATTTTGAGAAGTTCCTTCAGAAAGGAAAAGACCCGCAGATATTGCTCATCCGTTTCGGTTGGCTTGACCATACAGATTGGATTGGTCAGCGTGCGGCAACTGGCCAGCAATCCAGGCTGACTTCCGATATCTACGCAGGCAAACTCAAGACACTATATGCCAAGAGCTAGCTCTGCTTGAGCTTCAGCATATTTTTTTCTTTCAAGGTAGCTATCGATTCGACGCCCGGCGATCTCTACGTAACTTGGATTTACTTCAAATCCAATCACCTTTCGTCCGTTTCGCAGCCCAACTTCTGCGGTTGTTCCAGACCCAATAAATGGGTCGAGAATCACATCTCCTTTATTGCTGCTGCATTTAACAATCCGATCTATAACCGCAATTGGAAATTGGGCGGGATGCGGCGTCCGCTCATCAGAACTTCTATCTTTTCCCGATGTAACCTTTGGGAATTGCCAAACGTCTGCGGGGTTCTTTCCCAATGGGTTGCACTTTAGTTTGCCATTTTTTTTCTGATTGGGATACTTGACATCAGGGTCACGTATGTCGTCTAGATTAAAGCAATAAGAAGTTGCGCTCTTAACATACCACAAAAACTTCTCGTTTCGGGGTGAAAACACACTGCGACAGGCTACGCCAGCACCGTAATTCCAAACTATTTCCTGAATCAGATAAAAAGGCGTTCGATCCCAAAGCAAATACGGAATCGGTACGGCTCTCCCTTTCCCCAGAACTTCTAAATATCCAAGATTCAGCCAAAAAGCACCGTCACTCTTTGTGAGACGATGTATTTCGAGAATCCAATCTTCACACCAGTCCAAATACTGAGAAAGCGACAGCACGTTCTCATATTCTTTTCCAATGTTATAGGGCGGGGAAGTCACCGTAAGGTCTACAACCTCAGCCGGTAGCCGCCTCATAAGTTCCAAGCAGTCCCCCTGAAAAATAGCCACTCCATCTGCTTCGTAGCTAGGAGAGCCAAGGGCAGAGCGGCACAATGAAAATATTGTCTTTGTAAGCATGCTACTTATAGTATGCATGCTGGCGCTGATTGTCAAGCGTGACATAACCGCCTAACCCATTTGCGCAAATCTGCGTTCATCTGCTGCCGAATTGCCGTTGCTGGGTCTGCTCCAATGCCCGCTGTCCAAGCCGGCCCCTCGGGCCCTGTGGCCCTGTGGCCGCAAGAGCTACCCCCGGCCGGACCCCATCCGCCAGCGGGCCACATAGAATAGGGGTGCGGCCACCCGGCCGGCAGCCGAACCCCACGCGAGGTCGATCATGGGCCAGGAGATCGAGGAGACCCGCTTCACCCCGGAGGACTTCGCCGCCTTCGGGGAACGCCTGCGCGCCGAACAGGCCCTGCTGGAGGCCTGGTTCGCCGAAGACGCCTTCGTCCGCGGGCCCCGCCAGGGCGGCTTCGAGCTGGAGGCCTGGCTGATCGGCCCCGACCTGCGCCCGGCCCCCCTGGTCGGCCCATTGCTGCGCAACCTCAAGGACCCCGACGTGGTCCCGGAACTGGCCACCTTCAACGCCGAGATCAATGGCCCCGCCGTCCCCCTGGGCCCCGGGGCCCTGTCCCAACTGGCGCAGGCCATGGCGACGACCTGGCGGCACTGCGTCGAGGTCGCCGCCGGGCTTGGGGCCCGCCTGGGGATGATCGGCATCCTGCCCACGGTGGAGGCGCAACACCTGACCCTGGGCTACATGACCCCGCGGCGGCGCTACCGGGCGCTCAACGACCAGATCTTCGCCCTGCGCCGGGGCCGGCCCCTGACCCTGGAGATCCACGGCCGCGACCGGCTGGTCATGGAGCGCGAGGACGTGATGCTGGAGGCCGCTGCGACCTCCTTCCAGATCCACCTGGAGGTGGACCCGGGGCAGGCGGCGCGGGTCTACAACGCGGCCAAGGTCCTGTCCGCCCCCATGGTCGCCATCGCCGCCAACTCCCCCTACCTGTTCGGCTGCGACCTCTGGGCCGAGACCCGCATCCCGGTGTTCGAGCAGGCGGTGTCCGCCGGGGGCTCGGTCCTCTCCGAGCGGGTCAGCTTCGGCATCCGCTACCTGGACCATTCCCTGCTGGAGTGCTTCCAGGCCAACCTGGCCCGCTACCCCATACTGCTGCCCCAACTCATGGACGAGCCACCCGAGCGCCTCGCCCACCTGCGCCTGCACAACGGCACCATCTGGCGCTGGAACCGCCCCCTCATCGGCTTCGACGCCGCCGGGCGGCCGCGGCTGCGCATCGAGCACCGGGTCATCCCAGCCGGGCCCACCATCGCCGACTGCGTGGCCAACGCCGCCCTCTACTTCGGGGCCCTGGAGGCCCTGTCCCGGCAGCCCGTCCCACCCGAGTCGCGGCTGCCCTTCCTCGACGCCCGGACCAATTTCTATGCCGCCGCCCAGCACGGCCTGGCCGCCGAGGTCCTGTGGCTGGACGGGCGCCGGATGCGGATCGCGGAGGTGCTGGCCGCCGAGGTCCTGCCGCTCGCCCTGGGCGGGCTGCTGGCCCTGGGGCTGGACCCGGCGGAGGCCGACCATTGGCTGTCCATCATCGCCGCCCGGCTGCACAGCGGCCAGACCGGGGCCGCCTGGCAGCGCGCCTGGGTCGCCCGGCACGGCCCGGACGCGGCGGCCCTGGTCGCGGCCTACCTGGAGCGCCAGGAGTCCGGGCGCCCGGTGCATGAGTGGGACCTGACATGAACCCCGACGATCGCGCCCCCCTGGGGCTTCGCGAGCTGGATGCCCTCCCCGAGGGACTGTTGGACACCGAGTCCTGCGGTCTTGTGGGGCGCCTCGGCGGCCCCAGCCTGATCCACCTGCAAGGCGACCGCGACCCACCGCTGTTCGTCTGCGTCCTCATGCACGGCAACGAGACGGTGGGCTGGGACGCGGTGCGGGGGCTGCTGGCCGGGGTGCACCGGGGCGGCCGGCCGCGTCTGCCCAGGTCGCTGTGCCTATTCCTGGGCAACCTGAGCGCCGCCGCCCAGGGGCTGCGGCACCTGCCCGGGCAGCCGGACTACAACCGGGTCTGGCCGGGGAGCGAACTGCCGGAGACCCCGGAGCACGCCCTCATGGCCCGGGTGCTGGAGGTCATGACCGGGCGCGGGGTCTTCGCCAGCGTGGACCTGCACAACAACACCGGGTGCAATCCCCACTACGCCTGCCTCAATGTCCTGGATAACCCGTCCCTGCACCTGGCGACCCTGTTCAGCCGCACCGTGGTCTATTTCACCCGACCCAAGGGGGTCCAGTCCCAGGCCATGGCCCGGCTGGGTCCGGCGGTGACCCTGGAGTGCGGCAAGGTGGGCGAGCGCCACGGGGTGGACCATGCCCGGGACTATCTGGCCGCCTGCCTGCACCTCTCGGCCCTGCCGGTGCACCCCGTGGCGGCCCACGACATCGACCTGTTCCACACCGTGGCCCAGATCAAGATCCCGCCGGAGGTCACCTTCGGCTTCGGCGCCCAGCCCGGCGACATCGCCCTAATCCCAGACCTGGACCGACTCAACTTCCGCGAACTGGCGGCGGGGACGGTCCTGGGCCAGGTGCGCAACCCCGGGGCCCGGCTGGTGGTGCAGGACGAGCAAGGCCGCGACCTGGCGACCCGCTATCTGGAGGTGGAAGACGGTGAACTGCGCCTGCGCGTACCGGTGATGCCGTCCATGCTCACCTGCAATGCCCTGGTGATCCGCCAGGACTGCCTAGGCTACCTCATGGAGCGCTACGACCACCGGGTGCCCCAGCGCAGCGAAGGGTCAGGCCCCTAGCCCGCGGCCAAGGGTTTGACCTCGCCCCCGTTCGCCGCCTCGCGCACCTGATACCAGGCCCGCCCCAGATATTCGTGCAGGGCATAGTAGCTTTGGATCAACGCAGTCATGGATGGGAGCAAGTCCGCCAGTATCCCGTCGCCCTCCCCGTCCTGGCCCGGCCCGCTGACGAAGGCGGTGGGTGCCGCCGCCGCGGGCACGCCGAAACGCCCAAACGCCTCCATGGCCCGCGGCATGTGCCAGGCATGGGTCACCACCAGGACCTTGCGGATGCCGTCGGACCTGAGCATGGGGGCCGAGAGGGCCGCATTGTCCCAGGTGGTGAGGCTGCGGTCCTCGACCCCGGCGACCTGGATGCCGAAGTCCTCATTCAGGGTCTTGGCCATCAGCCGGCCCACCAGCGGACCGTCCGGGACCGGACTGCCGCCGGTCACATAGACCGGCAGCCCGGTGACCCGGTGCAACCGGGCACCGTAGCGCAGTCGGACCAGTCCGACGGCATCCACGGTGTCGCCGCCGTACTCTGGCGCCCCGTCGTTGGACCCCGCGCCCAGGATCAGGATGGCCTGGGCGTCGCCCACCGAGGGCCGCTGCGGGTCCAGGGCCGGGTAGGTCTCCAGCCCCTCCATCAGCTTGACGGCCACCACCGGCAGGCTCATGAGGGTCAGGGTCACCAGGGCCAGGAACAGGAACATCCGCCCCAGGACCCCGCGGACCAGAAAGAAGGCCAGCAGCAACAACAGGATGAGCCCGCCTGGGGGCATCAGGAGGGCCTTGACAGTGGTGTACAACATAAGAAACCCGGCCAGGTTGGCCATGCAGAAGGATGGAGTCAGTCCCCGGCCATGCCACGGAACAGGACGGAAAAGACCAGCACCGGGGCCCCGACCAGCATCAGGGGAGCGGCGAACAGGGCGACCCAGGGGTTGGTCCGGCGCCCGATCAGCCAGGCCATGGCCAGGCCACCGCACAGGCCCAGGCCGATCAGCCAGAGCGGGTCCATGAGCCCGGCCAGCCCGGCCGGATCGGCCCCGCCCAGGGCGGCGGCCCCGGCCAACAGGGCCCCGCTCGGGACGAGCATGGCCAGCACATTGACCAGGGCGAAGGGTGCATAGCCGAAGCGCGCCAGGGACCAGCGGTCCAGGGCCTGGACGGCCCCGATCAGGGCCATGAAGACCAGGAAGCCTGCGGCCAGGGCAAGGAGGGTCATGCCGCCCTCAGGCCGGACCGCCGTCCACCAGCCCCGCCGCCTGGCGGTCGGCATGGTAGGAAGAGCGCACCATGGCCCCGCTGGCCACGCTGGTGAACCCCAGGGCCTCGCCGGCCAGGCGCAGGGCCTCGAACTCCGCCGGGGTCCAGTAGCGCTGCACCGGCAGGTGATTCCGACTGGGTTGCAGGTATTGGCCCAGGGTCAGCATGTCACAACCGGCCAGGCGCAGGTCGGCCATGACCGCCAGGACCTCCTCGTGTTCTTCCCCCAGACCGAGCATGAGCCCGGACTTGGTGGGGATACCCGGGTGGCGGGCCTTGAAGGCGGCGAGCAGATCCAGGGACCCGCGATAGTCCGCCCCGGGCCGCGCCTGGCGATAGAGCCGCGGGACCGTCTCCAGGTTGTGGTTGAAGACATCCGGCACCGCGGCATCGACAAACTCCGCCAGGGCCAGGGCCTCGCGGCCCCGGAAGTCCGGCACCAGGACCTCCAGGCGGGTCTGGGGCGAGCGGGCCCGCACCGCCCTCAGGCAGGCGGCGAAGTGCCCGGCCCCGCCGTCGCGCAGATCGTCGCGGTCCACCGAGGTGATGACCACATAGCGCAGGGCCAGCGCGGCAATGGCCTGGGCCAACTGCTCAGGCTCCGCCGGGTCCGGGGCCTGGGGTCGGCCGTGGGCCACGTCGCAGAAGGGGCAGCGGCGGGTGCACAGATCCCCCAGGATCATGAAGGTCGCGGTCCCGTGGCCGAAGCACTCCCCCAGGTTGGGGCACTGGGCCTCCTCGCAGACCGTGGCCAGGCCCTGCTCGCGCAACAGGCGGCGCACCCGTGCCACCGCCGGCCCCACCGGGGCCTTGGCGCGGATCCATTCGGGCTTGCGCAGGGGTGCCGCCAGGGGTTCGACCTTGACCGGGATGCGGGCGACCTTGTCCAGCCCGCGCTGGTGGGTCTCGGGGGTGGCGCGGGAGGGTGGCGTCATGGGGATCGGATCGGTCATGGGCTGGGGGTCCTGGTGGGCAAGCGGGCTATGGTCGGCGATAGCAGTGCCGGTCTCAAGTCGGCCGTACCCGAGGTGACGGGCCGGCAGCGGGTCTGCGTATAATCCGCGGGCCGGCGCGGGGCCCTGAGACCCCAGCGGTCCCCTCCCCAAGCCCCAGGCCGAGCCCATGTACTCAAACGACCGCCTGGTGATCCTCGACGCCGACGGGACCACCATCGACGCCTTCAGCGCCATAGAAAAGACCTTCGCCCTGCACCGCATGACCCTGGGCCCTCTGGAGCGGTTCCAGAAACGCCGCAACATGTTCAAGTACCTGGGCGGGCTCAAGGAATTCCCGACCAACCTGCGCCGGCAACTGGGCGCCACCCGGCGTTCCCGGCTGGTCGATACCCTCACCGAGGTCTACCGGGAGGAAGCGACCCTCTACCCGGGCATAGTCCCATTGCTGGACCGCCTGGCGGGGCAGCCGGACCTGCGCTTCGGCATAGTCACCCGCAACATCACCCGCGACCCGGTGGCCACCCTCCAGTGCCTGTTCCTGCGCCAGGGGTTCGACCCGGAGCGCTTCGACTTCCTGATCCATCTGCCGTTGTCCGAGGACAAGCTGCTCACCTACCGGGCCCTGCGCGAGCGCTTCGCCATCAACCCCGCCCGCGCCTTTGCCTGCGGCGACGAGGGCAAGGACTATCTGGCGGCCATCCATTCCGGCATGCACCCCTGCATGGTGTGTTACGGCTTCGAGGACTGGGACCGGCTGGTGCAGCGCCACGACGTCCCAGCGGAGGTCATTTCCCGCACCCCGGACGAGTTGTCCGGGCGGCTGCTGCACGCCCTGGGCCTCGGGCCGGCGGTCTGAGACCCCGAGGGCGGAAACCAGCGGCGACACCAGGCCTGCCCGCGTGACACAGCTCCGCGGTGTCACACAATGGTGCCGCGCTCTGCGCGCACCCCCTGCCCCCTCGAAGCCCAACCTACCCAGGGGACCCCTTGGCCTTGCGGTCCAGTTCTGCCAGGTGCTCCAGCTTGTCGCGGATCTTCAGTTCCAGGCCCCTGGGGACGGGCCTGTAATAGCGCCGACCGGCGAGCCCCTCGGGGAAATAGTCCTCCCCGGCCGCGTAGCCCTCGGGCTCGTCGTGGGCGTAGCGGTAGGCCCGGCCATAGCCCAACTCGCGCATCAGCCGGGTGGGGGCGTTGCGCAGGTGCACCGGGACCTCCCGCGAGCCCCCTTGGCGGGCCTCGGCCAGGGCTTGGTTCCAGGCGACATAGACCGCGTTACTCTTGGCGGCGCAGGCGAGGAAGGTGACCGCCTGGGCCAGGGCCAGTTCCCCCTCTGGGCTACCCAGGCGGTCCACCACGTCCCAGGCGGCCAGCGCCAGGTCCAGGGCCCGGGGGTCGGCGTTGCCGATGTCCTCGCTGGCCATGCGCACCAGCCGCCGGGCCAGGTAGAGGGGGTCGCAACCGCCGTCGATCATGCGCGCCAGCCAGTAGAGGGCGGCGTCCGGGGCCGAGCCGCGCACCGACTTGTGCAGGGCGGAGATCTGGTCGTAGAAGGCCTCGCCGCCCTTGTCAAAGCGGCGCACCTGCCCGACCGCCACCTCGGCCGCCAACTCCGCGGTGATCTCCCCGCCCTCGGCCAGGTCCGCGGCCAGTTCCAGCAGGCCCAGGGCCCGGCGGGCGTCGCCGTCGGCGGCCTCTGCCAGTTGGGCCCGGACCTCGGGTGTCAGGGTCAGGCCGAGCCCGCCCAGGCCCCGCTCCGCATCGCCGAGGGCCTGATCGATCACCTCGCCCAGTTCGCCTGGTCCCAGGGGTTTGAGGACATAGACCCGGGCCCGGGACAGCAATGCGTTGTTCAGCTCGAACGACGGGTTCTCGGTGGTGGCCCCGATGAGGACCACAGTCCCGTCCTCCACATGGGGCAACAGGGCGTCCTGTTGGCCCTTGTTGAAGCGGTGGACCTCGTCGATGAACAGGATGGTCCCCCGGCCCTCCTCGGCGCGGGTGCGACGGGCCTCGGCGACCGCCTCGCGGATGTCTTTGACCCCGGCCAGCACCGCCGAGAGGCGCAGGAAGCGCGCCCCCGAGTGGCTCGCGATCAGCCGCGCCAGGGTGGTCTTGCCCGTCCCCGGCGGACCCCAGAAGACCATGGAGTGGGGCCGGTCCGCCGCGATGGCCTGGCGCAGGGGCTTGCCCGGGGCCAACAGATGGACCTGGCCTTTCAGCTCATTCAGGGTGCGCGGGCGCATGCGCTCCGCCAGGGGGGCAGAGGGCGGCGCCGGGGCCGGGGCATGGGGGTCGTTTGGCTGGGTCACCAGGGCATCCGGTTGGGGCGCCGCGGGTCGGCGGCCTGGGGTGGGTCCGGCCTCGGAGGCGCGGCGGCAGGATTGTACCCCGGTCGCGACCCTGCCGACCGGGAGGGCGCCGCCAGACCCACAGTTCCGGTCAGGTTCCGCCCATCCCCACCTAAGGCCGCGTCTGCCTTAACAATTTCGTCACCGCCAACAATTTCTGTGGATAACTCTGTGCGCAATACCTGTGCAGCCGCGCTAAACCCCCGTCCTGACAGGGTCTCCAACGGATTGGCGCGTTTTTGGCCAGAAGATTTTATCTCGATAAAACAATGGACTGTGAACTCTTTCTGCAACCTTCATCAGGGGAGCCCCCGGGTCTGAGGCCGACCTGGGGGAACCCCGTGGCATGTGCACAACAGGTGGCAAAGGGGCTTGATTTGCTTAGGACAGTCCATCTAAGGCGCCGGTCAGAGCAGCACTCCTGCGGACCAACCGGCGGTCTCTGGGCAGACCTGCATTGGCTTCGCCTGATAGGCCAATAAACATCAGAATATACTGATAATTCAGCGCCGCCCCGGGCATCGGTCAGGGTTGCGCTCAACCCCCAAAACCGTCAGGATACGTCCCAGGCACTATTCCCGACGACCTTCCGGCCGCCCCCAAGGCCCGCGTCGGCCGCCCCGCTCCCGGGGCCAAGGACTCGCCCCCCCGAATGACAACCAAGACACCCGAGTAGCGTCGCCGTATGACCCCTGCAGACCTCAAGCCCGTCCGCGATCACATCGCCTCCCGCATCATCGGCCAACAGAAGTTCATCGACAG
>DYRB01000080.1:0-5938 GCA_020718945.1 Lamprocystis purpurea
CTTTGTGTCTCCGTGTCTCCGTGCGAGGATTCAGGAAATATGGGTAATGGCATGGTGGGTAGTGGCAAGTGGCGAGTGGTCCGAACCCGCGACAATCTGGGTTAACCCACTGATCGAATTTGCGTTGATTTGCGTTCATTTGCGGCTGAATTCCTTTCTTGAGTGCTCGCTGCCCAACCCATTTCCTAGCCTGCCGTACCCAGCCCCGGCGGCGCCGACAGGGGTCGAAACACCCGCCCGGAGCCGCGCAGGAAGCGGTTGAAGAACTCGAACAGGACCAACCGGGTGGTCTGGATGGACACCACCAGACCCTCCAGCAGGATGATGATCAGGTTGCCCAGGACCATGATCAGCACCGCGGCCCACAGGGGTGCCGAATCGGCCATGGTCACCACGGCCATGGACAGGGCGGCGTGGGCCAGGGCGAAGGCCCCCACCCGGGCGAAGGACAGGGTGTTGACCAGGATCTGCATGCCGCTCTCTGCCAGGTGCCCCAGGGCCGCCAGGGCGCCGAGGAACCGGCGATGGACCAGGAAGCTGCCGATCAGGTACCAGGCGAACCCGGTCAGGACCAGCCAGATCCCGGCCGCCCCGCCGGCGAGCCAGGCGATGAGCCCGACATAGAGGACCAGGAAGCCCAGGTCCACCAGGAGCCACTGGGTCAGGGCCCCACGCCACAGGGCCCCCAGCCCGGACAGCAGAAGCCCCAGGCAGAGCAGCCCCACGGCGAACAACAGGGGGACGGCCAGGACCGTCAGGGGCCCCTCCAGGGGGTGGACCCAGAGGGCGGGGATCAGGTCCTCGCGGCCGAACAGGCTGCCGAACAGGAGCCCGAAGACCATGGCCGAGGCCCCCGCCGGGAGCAGGATGTTTGCCTCCGGGAAGCGCCGGCGCAGGTACAGCCCCAGGGCGAACAGGACCATGCCCTGGCCGAGGTCACCGAACATGTAGCCGAACAGCAGGGGCACCACCAGGGCCAGGATCAGGGTGGGATCGGCCTCGTCCCCGCCGGGGATACCTAAGGCCCGCACGAAGGGCTCGAAGGGCTTGAGCCATCCGGGGTTGTCCAGCACCTGGGGCGGGTGGGTCCCGGGGGGCGGCGGGGTCAGGTGGACCAGGGCCCGGGTGCGGGCCCGGTCCAGGGCCGCGTTCAGGCTCTCCCCGCTGAGGTCATCGGTCCAGCCGGTGATCCAGACCAGGTGTTCGCTGGCCGATTCCAGGGCCCCGACGTGCTCGGCGAACCAGGCGAGCCAGCCCAGCACGCCGAGGACATCGCCCAGGCTGTAGTCCTCGAACAGGTTGTCCAGCTCCGCGTGGAGGTGCACCACCCGGCTGGTGAGGAAGTTGCGCCGGGCCGTGATGCGCGCCACTGAGTCCCGGGCCCCGCCCTTGAGCCAGCCCGGGCGCTCTATGACCCGGCCCTTCAGGGCCTTGATCTGGTGCTTGACCAAGTCGAGGCGCTCCGCCGGGCCCAGGATCATGTAACAGCGCTCGTCCTGCCAGGGGACGCTGCGGGGTATCACCCAGTCCGGGAGCTTGGGGTCGGTGTCCGCGGGCAGTATGGCGCAGAAGGTCCCAAGCACGGGCCCGGTCTGGGTGATCAGGGCGAAGTCCAGGGGACCGTCGGCGATGCGGCTGAGGATCTCCCCCAGCCATTTGAGCCCGGTGAGTTCCTCCTCGCAGGCCTGGAGGGTGTCGATGAGGGGATCGGCCTCCCGCCGCCAGGCACGCACCCGGGCCAGGCCGCGCTCTATGGCGACCGCCGGGGACTCCACCAGGGCCCGACGGCGCAGCACCCCGCGCGCCCAATAGCGCCGGTAGCGTTCGAGCAGGTCGTTGTATTCGGCCAGGCCGGCGGTCAGTTCGGCAATCGGGCAATGGGTCGGCGCCTGGGCCCGCAGCTCGACCTCGACCGCCCCGGTGGCGGCCAGCTCGGCCAGGGTGTGCACGCCCTCGCTGCGCGGGCACAGGACCTCGAACCAGCGGGTGGAGGCGGGGCGCAACATCAGGCGGCCTCCTGATGGGGGAACAGGGCGCGCTGCATCAGGGCGCCGCGCAGACGCTCCAGGTCCAGGGCCACCAGGCCGAGGAAGGCGAAGGCGGCGGCGGGTTGCAATGGCACCAGGTGGAACTCGAGACGCAGCCGCTCGCGCAGTTCCCGGCGCAGGGGCCAGGCGCTGTCGGTGCCGGCCTGGGCAAAGGACTCGGCGTGGCGCTGCATCCGGGCGGTGAGTCCCTCCAGGCGTGCAAGGGCGCCCTTGTCCCCCGTCGGCCACAGCCCCCGCCAGTGGGACCACCAGGCCCCGGGCAGGTCCGCCGGCGGGACCAACAGGGCGGCGGCCCCGGCGTCTTTGAGGAACCGGGGATCCAGGGCGCCGTCCGGGCCCTGCAAAGGCTTCAGGCTGGCGTCGTCGGCCACCCAGGCCGGCAGGCCCCGGTAGCGTCCGGCGTGGGTCAGCAGGGGCAGCAGGGGCAGCCAATCCAGCCAGGCCACCGCGGGGCGCCAGGGCTCGGGCAACCAGCCGGCGACCTCGGCGACGGCCTCCCGCCAAGTGGCGCGCAGGCCGCGGTCCAGGTCGTGGGCGTCGCTCAGGTTGGAAAAGCCCTTGACCCAGCCCCGCAGGGCCCCGGTGCGGGCCTCCTCCAGGAAGACGCCTAGGCCGCGCGCCCCGGTCAGACGCAGCCAGTCATCCTCCTTGGGCAGCTCGGCGTAGCGTGCCTGGATGCGGGCCTGGGCATAGGCGAAGCCGCCGGGGCTGCTCATGTCGCCCCCGCCGGGCCCTCGCCGAGGATCTCGGCGACCAGGGCCTCGATGGCCTGGGCCAGGGCCGGCGGGACCTCCCCCTCGGACCCCGGTACAGGTGCGCCTTCCGGCATCGCCACCAGCGGCACCTCGGCGAGTTCCCCCAGGGCCCGTTCGATGGCCGCATCGGCCCGGCGATGGGCTGCCTTGATGTGGGCCTCGCTGCGCCCCGCCAGGGCCCGGGCCCGGCGCTCGGCCTCCGCGACCCTGCGCGCTGCCTCGGCCCGGCACTCCGCCACCGCCAGGCGGGCGTCCCGTTCCGCGGCCAGGATGCGGTTCATGGCCTGATCCACGGACGCCGTTGTGCCGGCCTGTCTGTCGTCGCTGCTCATTCCTTCACCCCGGCCCCGGCCAGCAGGGCCCTCAAGTGTCGTACTGGGATGGCATAGCTGATCCCGCTGGGGGCCGAAATGGCCGTCTCCTTGGTCTCCTTGACGAAGGTGCTGTTGACCACGGCCAGCACCCGCCCGCTGTCGGGGTCGTAGACCGGGCTGCCGGAGTTGCCGGGATAGGCCACGGCGTCGAGTTGATAGACGTCGAAGGGCCGCTCCAGGCGGGTCACCAGGGTACGGTCCAGTTCCCGGCCGGACCCCACCGGGATGACCACCGGCGTGATGGCGGCGATCAGACCCATATGGGTGGCCGGGTGCAGGCCCAAGGCCTGCAGGATGGGAAAGCCGGTGAAGGCGATGGCCTGCCCCTCGCGGACGCCCTCGTCGGGGGCCAGCCTCAACCGTGGCAGGGGCGCACCCTCGAAGCGCAGCAGGCACAGGTCATGGGCCTGGTCGCGGGCCAGGACCCGGGCCGGGCGGACCTCGGCGCGATCCGCGCCCAGGGGGACGAACACCGCCAGGGTCTCGCGGCGGTCCGCATCGACCTTCTCCGGGACGGTATGGGAATTGGTGGCGACCAGGTTCCCGGCCACGGCGAAGCCGGTACCGGTCAGCAGTTGCTGCTGCTGGCGCAGGGGCATGTAGGTGCCGACGGCGACGATGGCCGGCTTGATGCGGGCGACGGTGTCGGGAAGCCCTGCGGCGCCGGTCTCGGGAGACAGGGCCAGGCACAGACAGACCGATAAGAGGCGTGAAGCGTGCACTATGGGTCCCGGGTGGCCCGCCTGAAACAGCTCGGCGGGTGGGGGCTTGGGCGCGGTCCGGGCGGTGGGGAACCATAGGGCTCGAAACCGGCCGACGACACGCCATGAGGCGCGAGTCTAGCACCAGGCCGTCGGAGGGACGCTGGCCGAGGCGCTTGCGCATGACGCCGATCAAGGGAAAACCCCAACCTGGCCGCGATACCTTCCCCAGGACTAGGCAATTTTTCTGCGCTTGCCTTAAGCTAGCGGCCTTCGCGGTACTCACGAGGCAAAGGTTGTGGACGATACCCTTCAGAGGCTGCTCGACGCCGAGGTGCGCGCCGAGAGGATCGCACAACAGGCGGAGGCCGAGCAGGACCATATCATCCAGGCGGCCCTGCAGGAGGCCCGTGCCGAGGACGAGCGCTTCGTCGCCCGGGTCCCGGACCTGCACCGCGGCTACATCTCCAAGGCCCAGGAGCGCGCCGAGCAGACCGTCGCCGAGCTCAAGCGCCGCTACGACGAACGCCATGTGCAACTGCGCAACATGGCAGAGGAGCGCGAGGGGGAGGCCCTTGCGGCCGCCTTCCAGGTCCTGATCTCCCCCGAGCTATGACGCCTTGCCGACCCCAGGTCGGGCCGGGGTCCAGCCCCCGCCGCCCAGGGTCGCCGCGCCCCGGCCAACCCCAGCGGATCCCAGCATGAGCCAAGCCGCCGTCCAGGCCTACCTGCATACCCGGGTCTCGGTGATGTCCACCCAGCTGTTCAAGCCGGGGGAACTCGCCGAACTGGCCGGGCTCAGCCTGGGCGACCTGGCGGGGCGCTACGGACTGACCGCCTTGCTCGATGAGCAGGTCACGGCCCAGGCCAAGAGCCGTGCCGTGGAGCAGGCGTTCATCACCATCCTGCTCTCGGAACTGGCCATCCTGGTGCGCCCCATGACCGCCACGGAGCGGGCCCTGATCATGGCCTGGGGGCGCAAGTTCGCCCTGTTCAACCTCAAGACCCTGATCCGGGGCAAGCTCTACGACCTCGACCAGAAAGAGATCCGCGAGAACCTCTACGACCTGCCCCCCAGCGTCCGACTCTCCCACCAGGAACTGTTCCGCGCCGAGAATGTTCTGGAACTGCTGCGGCAACTCGAACAGGGCCCCCACGCCCTGATCGCCCGCCAGGCCCGGGAGGCCTACGAGCAGCGCCGCGAGCCCTTCGCCCTGGAGGCGGCCATCGACCAGCGTTACTACGCCGGCCTGGCCCGCCAGGTGATGCAGTTCCACGACACCAACCTCCAGCCCCTGCAGCACCTGGTCGGCACCCTGCTCGACCGCGAGAACATCCAATGCCTGCTGCGGTTCCGCTTCGCCTACCGGCTCTCGCCCTCCGAGACCTTCTATCAGTTGGTGCCCTCCTCGCGCATGATGCACCGCGACCGGCTGTTGGAGCTGGCCAACCTGGAGACCTTCGAGCGGGTCCTGGAGGCCCTGCCCCCGCCCCTGGACGCCCTGCTGGCGGGCAGCACCAGCCTGATCGACGTGCAGCGGCGACTGCACGGCTACATGTCCACCGAGGCCCACCGGGTGCTCAGGCACAGCCCTTTCGGGGTGGCCCGGGCCCTGGCCTATCTGATCCTGCGCGAGTCCGAACTGCGTGCCCTGTTTGCCCTGACCCAGGGTCATCTACTGCAACTGCCGTCCCACTTGGTCGAGATCGCCGTCGGCCTGACCGAGCCGATCTGCCCGGTCGGTTCCATGCTGACCGGTTCCACGCTGGCCAAGGCCGCCTGAGTCCGGAGGGGACATACCGATGTTGAGGCCGCGCCCGATGAAGCATGTCCGCCTGCTGGTCCTCACCGAGGATCTGCCGCGGGCCTCCCTGACCCTGGCCGAGGTGGAGAGCTTCCACCCGGACCCCAGGCCCCCGGTGGAAAGCGAGTTCGTCAACCTGCCCGGTCGGGCCTACCGGGAGCTGTTCCAGCAGGCCCGCTCCCGCCTGGACAAGATCTCCAAGCTCGCCCCCCTGTCCGCCGAGCCCAACCTGGAGGCGGTGCGGGTGGTCGGGTC
>DYRB01000080.1:6038-8059 GCA_020718945.1 Lamprocystis purpurea
CTGTTCACCTTCATGACCACCGGCGACCATTCCCATGTGATCATCGTCGGCCCCAAGGGCGGGGCGGACGAGAGCCACCTGGGCTCGGTGCTGAATGCCGCGGGCTTCCAGGCCCTAGCTATACCCCAGGGGCTGGACAGCGAGCCCAAGGAGGTCCAGCGCCAGCTCGAGGACCGCCGCACGGCCCTGATCGAGGAGCGTGGGACCCTGGGTCGGCGCATCGCCGCCTGGGCCGAGGGCAACGTCGAGCGTCGCGGGGCGGCAGAACTCACCCTGGTCCTGGCCGAGCCCTTCGTGACCCTGGACCCGAGCATCCGCAGCGCCGGCTACCTGGCCTGCCTGTGCGGCTGGGTCCCGGCCCGGGATGTGGCGCACTTGGAGGCACGGCTGCGCGACACCCTCGCCCTGCCCTTCCAACTCGACGCCCGCAATCCGCGCCCCGACGAACGCCCCCTGGTGCCCACGGTGGCCATCACCAACCGCCTGTTGGCCCCCTTCGCCATGCTGGTGAAGCAGTACGGCATTCCCCAGTACGGCGAGGTCGATCCCACGCCCCTGTTCGCCCTGACGTTTCTGCTCATGTTCGGGGCCATGTTCGGCGACCTGGGCCAGGGCGCCGTCATCGCCGCCGCGGCCTGGTATTACCGGGACAAACTGGGCCGCTTCGCCCCCTTCGGCCTCCTGGCCGGCGGGTCGAGCATGATTTTCGGGCTGATCTACGGCAGCGTCTTCGGCTTCGAGCATGTGCTGCCGGCGCTGTGGATGTCGCCCCTGCACGACCCGCTCCTGATGCTCAAGATCGCGCTGGGCTGGGGCGTGCTGTTCCTGACCCTGGCCTGCCTGCTGGCCATCTACAACCGCTGGGTGGTGGGCAACTACAGCGGTGCCCTGCTCGGCCACCATGGCCTGGTGAACCTGGTCTTCTACCTGGCCCTGATCTGGGGCGGGGTCAGCCTGGCGACCCAGGGGGCCTTCGGCACTATCCCCATGGCCCTGGTGATCCTGGCCCTGGGGACCCTGGCGGTGCACTCATGGCAGGAGCAGGACGCCCCCCTGGGGGAGAAGATCCTGGTGGTCTTTATCGAGACCCTGGAGACCATCATCGGCTACGTCTCCAACAGCCTGTCCTTCCTGCGCGTGGCCGCCTTCAGCCTCAACCATGTGGCCCTGTCCATCGCGGTGTTCACCCTGGCGGGGATGATGGGGACCTTCGGCCACTGGGTGACGGTGGTCCTGGGCAACGTCTTCATCCTGGTCCTGGAGGGCGGCATCGTCATGATCCAGGTCCTGCGTCTGGAGTTCTACGAGGGCTTCGCCCGCTACTTCTCCGGCGACGGACACGAGTTCGCACCCCTGCGCCTGAGGCGCAGACCCGCGCAGCCCTGAGCCAGCGTCCAGCAAGAGGCCATTCATGGGGCACGTATTCGCACAGATCGAGTTGAGCAACCCGCGCAAACCTGGGCTCGCATCGGTCACCGCCAGGGCCCTGGTCGATACGGGCGCCCTCATGCTGTGCATCCCGGAGCACCTGGTGCTGCAACTCGACCTCGACATCGAATCCGAACGGGAGGTATCAGTGGCGGATGGGCGCAGGCGCAAGGTCCCTTATGTAGGGCCGATCAAGGTCGCCTTCGGGAACCGTTTCTGCTACGTCGGGGCACTGGTCCTCGGCGATGAGGTCCTGCTCGGCGCCGTACCGCTGGAGGATATGGACCTGGTGGTGTCGCCGGGCCGTCGCGAACTGACCGTGGACCCCCAGAGCCCCAACATCCCCCACGCTCGGGTCAAATCCGCCGCCGTGGCACAGGGCTCTCCCCCACCGGTCGATGACACTGGGGACGGACCTTGACGTGACGGTCGCAACAACGCTTCGTCCACAGTGCTTTAACCCAGTCCGCCCGCTGCGGACCCACCTCAAGTCACCTCAACCCTAGGAGCATCCCATGTACTGGCTCGTCGCCCTCATGTCCCTCGCCATCCTCGGCCTGATCGTCTCCGGGATTCTGCTCGAGATTCGCCCG
>DYRB01000080.1:8159-10052 GCA_020718945.1 Lamprocystis purpurea
ACATGAGCGCCGACGCCGAGCACGGTCAACCGACGCGGATGCTGTTCCTGGGCGACGACGGCCTGGCGGACGGCTTCCGGCTGATCGGCTTCGAGACCTACCCCAACCCCGCGCCGGGCGAGGTGGATCGCGTCTTCCGGGACCTGATCCGGGCCCAGAGCAAGGCCTTCGCCATCGTCGACGACCGCATCATGGCCGCCGACATCCCGGCCCTGGCCCAGGTCCGCCGCGAGGGCGGGCGCATCGTGGTGGTCGCCATACCGCCGCTGAAGGAGCCCCCAAGGCTCTCCAGCGAGGTCGCGGCCCGCCTGCAAGCCTTGTTCGGCACCTCAACCATGACCTCACGGGAGTCATCGTGAATCAGGTACAAGAACTCGAACGGGCCATCCTGGCCCGCGCCGAGCGCCTCGCGGCCGAGTATCGCGACCGCGCCCAACGCAGCCGCGACAGCATTCTGCGCGAGGCGGCGGAGCGCTTGCGCCTGCGCGAGCAGCGCGAGGACGCCATTGCCAAGGGGCTCGGGGAGCGCAGCTTCCGCCAGCAGGTCCAGGCCAGCGAGTTGAAGATGCAGAGCCAGGTCGACCGGATACGTTGGAACCTGGTCAAGGACGTGGAACGGCGGCTCAAGGAGCGCATCGAGGCCCTGCAACAGGACGAGGCGGCCTATCTGGCCCTGCTCCAGGACCTGCTCGCTGCCGCTGCCGCCCAGATCGACGGCGATCTGGTGGTGTCCGCCAACACCCTGGACCGCAAGCGCCTGGCGGATGCCTGGGAGCAGATCTGCGCGGCCGTGGCCCCGGGACGCACCATGACCCTGGCCGAGGACCCTATCCCCGCCCTGGGCGGCATCCTGGTCAATGACACGGACAATCGGGTGCGGGTGGACAACACCTTCGAGGGCCGCCTGGAACGGCTGCGGCCGCGGGTCCAGCAGGTGATCCTGGAACGTCTGCTGCCCTCCGGTTTCGACACCGGCAACCTGTTCACCGGGTGAGACCATGAGCGATACGAAACGAATCGGTGTCATCCGCGACATCAACGGCCCCATTGTCACCATAGATCTGCCGGGCATCCGCAACGGCGAGCAGGTGAAGATCGGGGACTTGGGGCTGTTCGGCGAGGTGATCTCGCTGAAGGGCCGGCAGGCGGTGGTGCAGACCTACGAATCCACCGACGGCGTGCGCCCCGGCGAGCCGGCGGAGGGCCTCGGCTGGCCCCTGTCCGTGGAGCTGGGCCCCGGGCTCATGGGTGGCATCTTCGACGGGGTGCAGCGCCCGCTGGAGAAGATCGCCCTGGAGTCCGGCGACTATATCCGCCGCGGCCTCTCCATCCCGGCCCTGGAGCGGGACAAGACCTGGGAGTTCACCCCGAACCCGGAGCTGGACACCGACGCCCAGGTAGGCCCGGGCATGGTCCTCGGGACCGTCCAGGAGACGGCGAGCATCCTGCACCGCATCATGGTCCCGCCAGGCATCACCGGGGTCCTGGAAGAGATCGCCCCCGGCGGAGACTACGACATCGAGGCGACCATCGCCCATGTCCGCGACGCCGCCGGGCACCGCCACCGCCTGAGCCTCTACCAGCGCTGGCCGGTACGCCGGCCACGCCCCTATCTGCGGCGCGACGACGGCATCTCGCCGCTGATTACCGGCCAGCGGGTCATCGACACCTTCTTCCCCCAGCTCAAGGGCGGCAAGGGGGCGGTCCCAGGCCCCTTCGGCGCCGGCAAGACCGTGGTACAGCAGCAGATCGCCCGCTGGTCCAACGCCGACATCGTGGTCTACGTGGGCTGCGGTGAGCGCGGCAACGAGCTGGTGGACGTGCTCGAGACCTTCCCGACCCTGGACGACCCCTACACCGGGCGCAAGCTCATGGAGCGCACCCTGTTGGTGG
>DYRB01000081.1 GCA_020718945.1 Lamprocystis purpurea
CCTAAGAAAAGCAGGTAAGCCGCAAATGAACGCAAATAGACGCAAATAAACAAGGACTTCGCGTCGGTCTTCGGTTCACCCGGCGGGTAACCTGCGGACTCTGCCTAACTGACTGACCCATTTGCGTAAATTTGCGTAATTTGCGGCCGAATTGCCCTTTCCGGGGTCATCGGTATTGCCGCAGATACCACCACTCGAAACCGCGCTTCAGCCAATGGAAGGGCCGCAGGGCGGGCAGCACCAGGCTGTGTTTCTCGGTGCGGGCGACCAGCATGCCCCGGTCGTTGGCATCCACGATGCACAGCAGTTCCGCCTTAAAGGTCTTGGTGGGGGCCTTGCCCTGCAATTCCGCCACCAGATTGCAGGCCGCGGCGCCGGCCTGGAGGTCGGCCATGTGGGCCTGCTTGGGCATCCAATCCGGTCCCGGGAAGCTCCCCGAATCGCCGGCCACATAGACCCGCTCGAAGCCGGCGACCTTGCAGTGGCGGTCGGCGGCGAGCAGGCCGCCCGGAGAGCGCGGCAGTCCGGTGTTGTCGAACCAGGCGTTGCCCGTCATCCCGGGCATGAAGATGATCAGGTCGGCGGGGAACTCCCCACCCTCGGTGGTGACGGCCGTGGGGCTGAACCCCTTGAGCTTGTGCCCCAGGTGGGTGCGGATGCCGCGCTTGCCCATCTCCCCCAGCAGACCGGTCACCGCCTTGGGGCCCAGGCGGTTGCCCGGCTGTTCCGCCGGGGAGAAGAAGGTGATGTCGAAGCGGTCGCGCCGGTTCTCCTTGCGCAATTGGGCCTCGATGCCAAACAAGAACTCGAATATGGGCCCGCCGCGCATGGCGCTGGGCTCCTGGGGATTGCCGGCGAAGCCCATGGCGATGGCGCCCCCCTCCAGGGCTCGCAGCCGGTCGCGGATGGCTTGGGCGGCGGCGATGCCCTCGCAGGGGGTCAGGGCGTGCTCGATGCCCGGGAGCTTCTTCAGGAAGCGCCCCCCGCTGGCGATGATGAGTCCGTCGTTGGCGACCTCTCCCGCGGTGGTATCGAGCATGCGCCCGCCCTCCCGCAGCCCCGTCGCCTCCCCCGCCACATGGGTCACACCCATACGCCGAAAGAAGTTCTTCAGTGACACGCGCAGGTCGTCCCCGCTGCGCAGCCCGGACGGTACCCAGATCAAACCCGGGTAGTAGACGAACTCGGCCCTGGGGCTGACCACGGTGACCCGGGCATGGGGGCTGGCCTCTTTCAGCCGCTGCACAGCGGTGAGGGCGGCGAACCCGGTGCCCACGATAGTGATGCGATGCATGTACGACTCCATTGGACGGTCGCCGGGAGGGAAGGTCGGCGGCCGCGGATTGTAGCGTCTTTGGGCCTGCCTGCATCCAGCCAGTCCGGGCAGTCTGGGTCGCGGTCTAGTCGGCGGGGCGCCCGAGCAGCGGCGCCAGGCCCGGCCAGACAGTGTCCAGGATCTTCGGCTGGGCCTCGGCGGTGGGGTGCAGCCCATCGGGCTGCATGAGCTGCCAGTCCTCCGCCACCCCGGCTAGGAGGTCCGGGATCAGCGGGACCTGTTGGGCCTGCGCCACCCCCTTGAGGGTCGCTTGAAAGGCATCCGTGTAGGCCGTACCGTAGTTCGGCGGCAGGCGCACGCCCACCAGCAGGACCTGGGCACCGGCCCCTCGGGCCAGACCGACCAGGGAGCGCAAGTTGTCGGCGATCTGCTTGAGCGGGGTACCGCGCAGGCCGTCATTGGCGCCCAGGGCGATCACCACGAGGGCCGGGTGTTCCCGCTCCAGGACCTGGGGCAATCGGGTCAGACCGGCCCCGGTGGTATCCCCGGAGACGCTCGCGTTGACCACCCGATAGTCCAACCCGGCCCCCGCCAGGCGTAGGCGCAGCAGGGCCACCCAACCGCGCTCCGTGGGTATCCCATAGGCCGCGCTCAGACTGTCCCCCAGCACCGCTATGGCCGGGACCGGGCCCGGGGTTTGCGCCGCCAGGGCGGCGGGGACCAGCATCCCGGCAAACAGGAGCAGCTTCAGCATGACCAAAAACTCCGGCACAGAGGTCGCCCGGGCCGCGGGGCTGGGCAAAGAGGTTGAGGGCCCGGCAGGGCGCCTGACCATTCTGCACGCCCTGGACCTGGGCGTGAAGCCGGGCGAGGCGGTGGCCATACTCGGCGCCTCCGGCTCCGGCAAGTCCACCCTGCTCGGCCTGCTGGCCGGGCTGGACCAGCCCAGTACCGGCGAGGTCTGGCTGTGCGGCCAGGCCCTGGCCGGGCTCGGCGAGGACGGCCGCGCCGCCCTGCGCAACGGGCGGGTAGGATTCGTCTTCCAGGATTTCCAGCTCCTGCCGACCCTCACCGCCCTGGAGAATGTCCTGCTGCCCCTGGAACTGGGCGGTGTCCGCGCCCCCGAGCCCATAGCCCGCTCGGCCCTGGGGCGGGTCGGGCTGGCAGAGCGGGCGGGCCACTACCCCCGCCAACTCTCCGGCGGGGAGCAGCAGCGGGTGGCCATAGCCCGCGCCTTCGCCCCCAGCCCGCAGATCCTGTTCGCCGACGAGCCCACCGGCAACCTGGACGAGGAGACCGGCGGCCAGGTCATCGACCTGTTGCTGGGACTGCGCAACGCAGCCGGTGCCGCCCTGGTCCTGGTCACCCACGACCCCCGCCTGGCGGCGCGCTGCGACCGCCGCCTGGGGATGCGCGCCGGGCGCCTGGAGCCCCTGGCATGACCGCCTGGCGCCTGGCCCTGCGCCTGCTGGGCCGCGACTGGCGCAGCGGCGAGCTGTACCTGCTGGCCGCCGCCCTGGGGCTCACCGTGGCCGCCATGACCGCGGTGGCCGCCTTCGGCGACCGGGTGGAGTCGGGCATGCAACGCCAGGGGGGCGAGCTGATCGCCGCGGACCTGGTGGTGGATGACGGCTACGCCATTCCGCCGGGATTCGTCGAACGGGCCCGGGCCCTGGGGCTGGCGACTGCGACCACCCTGGAGTTCCCCAGCGTCATCCTGGTCGGGGATGCGACCCAACTGGTGCAGGTCAAGGCGGTGGAGGCCGGCTATCCGCTGCGCGGGGTGCTTCGGGTGCGGTCGGATGCCCGGGGCGAGGACGCCCCGGCTCCCTCGGGACCGCCGCCGGGGGAGGCCTGGGCCGAGGCCCGCCTGCTGCCCCTGCTCGGCCTGGATGACCCGGCCGGGCTGGGCGCGGAGATCGCCCTGGGTTCGACCCGCCTGCGCCTGACCCAAGTCCTGACCCAGGAGCCCGACCGCGGCGCCAGCCTGATCCAGCTCGCCCCGCGCCTCCTGGTCAACGCCGCCGACATCCCCGCCAGCGGTCTGGTGACCCCGGTCAGCCGGGTGCGCTACCGGCTGCTGGTGGCCGGGGACCCGGGCGCGGTGGGCGCCTTCCGCGCCTGGGCCGGGGTCCAACTGCCGCGCAACGCCCAGATCATCGACCCCGAGCACGCCCGCCCCGAGCTGGCCGGGGCCGTGGCCGGGGCGACCCGCTTCCTGCGCCTGGCCAGCCTGGTGACCCTGCTGGTGGCCGGGGCGGCCATAGCGCTCGCCAGCCGGCGCCTGGTGGAGCGCCAGACCGATGCGGTGGCGGTGATGCGCTGCCTGGGGGCCCCGCGGCACCTGCTCACCCGCATCTTCGTCCTGCGCCTGCTGGCCCTGGGGCTCGGGGTGGGGCTGATCGGGGCCGGTATCGGCTACGGCGCCCAATTCGGCCTGGTCGCCCTGATCGGCGATCTGTTCGCCCAGGACCTGCCGCCGCCCTCGGTTGCGCCCCTGTTCCTGGGCCTGGGCACCGGGCTGATCGCCCTGCTCGGCTTCGCCCTGCCGCCCCTGGTCCAGCTCGCCCGGGTCCCGCCCCTGCGGGCCCTGCGCCGCGACCTGGGTACGCCGCGCGCCTCGGTGCTGGGCTCGGTCCTGGCCGCCGGCCTGGCCCTGGGGCTGCTGGTCTGGTGGCAGGCCGGGGAGGCCCAGCTCGCCGCCCGGGTCCTGGCCGGGGTGGCCGCGACCCTGCTGGTCCTGGTCGGGGCCGCCCTGGCCCTAATCCGCCTGGCCGCCTGGGTCCAGCCCCGTACCCGCGGGGTCTGGCGCCTGGGGCTGGCCGGACTGACCCGACGCCGGGCCGCGGCGGTACTCCAGATCGCCGGCTTCGGCATCGGGGTCCTGGCCCTGCTGCTGCTGGCGGTGGTGCGGGTGGACCTGCTCCGCGCCTGGCAGGCCGGGCTGCCGCCGGACGCCCCCAACCGCTTCCTCATCAACATCCAGCCCCAGGACCTGGACCCGCTGCGCGCCTTCCTCGCCGGGCACGGGCTGGGGACCCCGGGGGTCCTGCCCATGATCCGCGGGCGCCTGTTGCGCATCAACGATCACAGCGTGGACCCGGACGCCTACCCGGACCCGCGCGCCCAGCGCCTGGCGGCCCGGGAGTTCAACCTGAGCCATGCCGAGCAGCCCCAGCGGGACAATCGGGTGGTGGCCGGGCGCTGGTGGGGCCCTGGGGACCCGGCGGACCAGTTCTCCGTGGAGGAGGGTCTGGCCAGGACCCTGGGGATCAATCTCGGCGACCGCCTGACCTTCTGGGTCTCGGGCCACGAGGTGAAGGCCCGGGTGACCAGCCTGCGCCATGTGCGCTGGGACAGCTTCAATGTCAATTTCTTCGTCGTCTCCCCGCCCGGGCTCCTGGGCTCTGAGGCGACCAGCCACATCACCAGCCTGCATGTCCCGCCCGGGGCCGAGGCGACCATGGCGGAGCTGCAAAGGCGCTTCCCGGCGGTCACCCCGCTGGACGTGGACGCCCTGCTGGGACAGGTGCGCTCGGTCATGGAGCGCGGGGCTGCGGCGGTGGAATACGTCTTCGCCTTCACCCTGGTCGCCGGGCTCCTGGTCATGCTCGCCGGCATCCAGGCGACCCTGGCCCAGCGCCGCGGGGAGCACGCCGTACTGCGCGCCCTGGGGGCCCGACGCCGCGACCTGCTCGCCGCCCTGGCCGTGGAATTCACCGTCGCCGGGCTGCTCGCCGGGCTCCTGGGGACTGCCTGCGCCGAGCTGACCGGCTGGATGCTGGCCGGCCAGGTGTTCGACCTGGACTTCGCTTTCAACCCCAGTCTCTGGGCCCTGGGGGTGCTGGGCAGCGCCGCCCTCATCGGTCTGGCCGGGACCCTGGCCAGCTATCCGCTGCTGGTGCGCCCGCCCCTGGAGGGGCTGCGCCGGGGGGGCTAGGGCCGACTCGCGGCGAATGCGATGAACCTGGAAAGAGCAGTTCGGCCGCAAATGAACGCAAATTTACGCAAATGGATCAGTCAGTTAGGCAGAGTGCGCAGGTCACCCGCAGGGTGAACCGGAGTCCGACACGAAGTCCTTCTTTATTTGCGTCTATTTGCGTTCATTTGCGGCTCAACTGCTTTTCTTAGGCCGCCGCCCCGGCCCCGCTTTCGCCGCCCGCCGGGCTTCCTGCTAACATAGCCGGGCCCCGCCGCCACCGGCCTCCCGACCAGACTGGCTGTCCCATGACCAAACCCCTGCGCACCGCCCCGACCGTCCCGGCGTCCGCCCTGGCGCTGGCCCTCTTGATCGGGCTGGGCAGGGCCCCGGGCCTCGGCGCGGCGGACCTCGACCTCGGAGTAAAGGACTCGGACCTGGAGCCCGCCGTGACGCTCCGCGAGCGCGAGGGGGCCAGGGTGCAGGAGTTCCGGGTCAACAACCGGCTCTACAAGGTCAAGATCACCCCGGCCATCGGGGCCCCCTATTACCTGGTGGACGAGGACGGCTCCGGCGACATGGCCTGGCACCGCGGCGCCAGCCAGTTCGAGAACAACATCCCCCAGTGGGCCCTGATGAGCTGGTAGCCTGCCCCGGCCCACCAGTCCCAAGCCCGGCCCACCAGTCCCAAGCCCTTTCGACCCGTTAGGAGATCCGCGATGAGACACCATTTCCCCCGGCTGGTCGCGCCCCGGCTCATGGGCGCCCTGGCCCTGTCGCTCGCCCTGACCGGCGCCCTGACCAGCGCCGACGCGGCCACCCTGGACGATGTCAAGGCCCGCGGCACATTGCGCTGCGGGGTCAACGGCGAACTCCCCGGGCTGTCCTTCAAGGATGCCCAGGGGGCCTGGAGTGGGCTCGACGTGGACTTCTGCCGAGCGGTGGCCGCCGCCGCCCTGGGCAAGGCCGACAAGGTCGAGTTCGTGCCCCTGAACAACTCCGACCGCTTCGATGCCCTGCGCCAGGGCGAGGTGGACCTGCTCTCGCGCAACACCACCTGGACCCTGTCCCGGGACCTGGACCTGGGGATGGCCTTCGTCGGCATCCTCTACCACGACGGCCAGGGCTTCATGGTCCCCCGCGCCACCAACCTGCTGAGTGTCCAGGAACTGGGCCGCAAGCGGGTCTGCGCCATCGAGGACAGCACCAGCCCGGCCAACGCCGAGGCCTTCTTCACCCGCAACCGCATGCAGGTGGAACTGGTCCTGGTCAAGGACGCCAACGCCTCCAAGGCCGCCTACCAGGCCGGCAAGTGCGACGCCATCACCGCCGACCACTCCCAACTCCACGCCCTGCGCCTGGAAATGGGCGAGTCCCATTTGAACCGCATCCTGCCCGAGGTCATCTCCAAGGAGCCCCTGAGTCCGGCGGTGCGCCAGGGCGACCAGACCTGGTTCGACCTGGTGCGCTGGACCCTGTTCCTGATAATCGACGCCGAGGAGGCCGGGATCGACTCCAAGAACGTCGACTCGGCCCGCGCCATGGCCAAGACCGCCGAGGTGCGAGGTCTACTGGACCTGGACGGCAAGACGGCCGGCATGCTTGGCCTAACCCCGGGCTGGAGTTACCGCATCATCAGCCAGGTCGGCAACTACGCCGAGGTCTTCGAGCGCAACTTAGGCGATCAGTCGCCGCTCAAGATCAAGCGCGGCCTCAACGCCCTGTGGCGCGACGGGGGCATCCTCTACGCCCCGCCGGCACGCTAGGCCGACCTATCCTGGAATCCCCGCCGCGGGCCCCGCGGCGACCCCCTTCGCACCGAGCGAGGAATCCCCACCATGCCCCTGATCAAGCCGCTCCCCGGGTTGCGCCCGGCCCCCAACCGCGCCGAGAACGTGGCCGCCCCGCCCTACGACGTGGTCAGCACCAGTGAGGCCCGCGCCATGGTGGACGGACGGCCTTGGTCCTTCCTGCACATCTCCCGTCCCGAGGTCGATTTGCCCAAGGGCACTGACCCCTATGCCCCCGAGGTCTACGCCAAGGCCCGGGAGAACCTGGAGCTGATGATCGCCGAGGGCATACTGCTGCGCGACCCGGCGCCACACTACTACGTCTATCGCCTGACCATGGGCAGCCATGTCCAGACCGGCCTGGTGGCCGCCGCCTCGGTGGCCGCCTACGACGCCGAGCGCATCAAGAAGCACGAATTCACCCGACCGGTGAAGGAGGACGACCGGGTCCGCCAGATCGATGCCCTCAACGCCCAGACCGGCCCCGTCTTCCTGGTCTACCCCAGCACCGCGGCCATAGATCAGACCCTGGCGACGGTCTCCGCCGGGGCCCCGGAAGTGGACATCACCGCCGTGGACGGGGTCCGCCACGAGCTTTGGTCGGTGGCCGACCCGGCCACCATCGCCGCCCTGACCGCCGCCTTCGACGCCCTGGATGCCCTCTACGTCGCCGACGGCCACCACCGCTCCGCCGCCGCCTCCCGGGTGGCCGCCGCCCGCCGCGCTGACAACCCGGGCCACACCGGCGAGGAGGCCTACAACTACTTTCTGGCCGTGGTCTTCCCCCACAACCAGATGCAGATCCTCGCCTACAATCGCCTGGTTCGCGACCTCCACGGCCTGGACACCGCCGAGTTCCTCGCCCGGGTCGCCGTGCCCTTCCGGGTCGAGCCCAGCGCCGAACCGGTCACCCCGGCCCGCTGCGCCGAGTTCGGCATGTACCTGGAGGGCGCCTGGTACCGCCTGACCCTGGACGAGGCCCGCATCCCCTGGGACGACCCGGTCGCCCGCCTGGACGTGAGCCTGCTCCAAGACAACCTGATCGAGCCCATCCTCGGCATCGTCGATCCCAGGCGCGACGACCGCATCGACTTTGTCGGCGGCATCCGCGGCCTGGAGGGCCTGACCCGCCGGGTGGACAGCGGCGAGATGCGCGTCGCCTTCTCCCTGTATCCCACGCGCATGCCTGACCTCATGGCCGTGGCCGACGCCGGCGAGGTCATGCCGCCCAAGTCCACCTGGTTTGAGCCCAAGCTGGCCGATGGGTTGGTCAGTCACGTCTTGGACTGACCTGCGTGCCCGTCGGGTCCGCGCGGATGGGTGGGGCGGTGCGGACCCGGGGGCTATCATTCCGGGCTCTAGTCAGGGGGCCGTGGTCTGGCCCTGGTTGTCGCACTTAATCCTGAAGTTCCGGTCGTGCACCAGGGTGGCGGTCACCGCCGCGGGGATCTTGTTCCTGCGCGTCACGGCGTGGAAGGGCTCGGCCATTCTGTTCAGGCCAGGTTCAGGCGACCGTCCATAGGATGCGATGCCTGGGGCGCCGCATCCTGCTCAAGCCCTGAACCCATAGCCACCGCGGCTGGAGACCACCCCGTGAACCGCAAGGCCCTGACGGCCCTGACCTTCCTCTCGCTGATCGCCCTGGCTTCCCCGGGCTGCGTAGCCCCGGTCTGGGATAGCTCCGTGGGCGTCGCCTATGGTCCGCCCGTGGAGTACGGCTACCAGCCCCTCCTGTACAACAGCTATGTGGTCTATTACACGGACATTGGTGAACCCTATTACTGGTTCGGCGGTGCCCGGGTCTGGATCCCCACCCATGCCCGTGGCCCCTACCTGGGGCATTGGCAGCGCTACAGGCACGTCTACCCCCTGTGGCACAAGCACCGCGGGGCCTATTACCAGACCCGCAAGTTCCACGGTCGCGGCAATCCCCCTGGCCCCGCCGGAGGGCCGGGAACCCAGTGGAAGAACCCCCCGGGGCCCGCGGGTGGCCCCGGGGCCTCTCCTGGTCGGCCCTACCGGGCGCCACATAGCCACGATGGCAATCCCCCAGGACCTGTCGGTGGACCAGGCACGAACTGGGAGAACCGACCTGGACCTGCCGGAGGTCCCGGGGCCTCACCGGACTACCGGCCTGGATCTGGGCGCTACCGGGATCGCGACGGCAATCCCCCTGGGCCTGTCGGTGGGCCAGGCACGAACTGGGAGAACCGACCTGGACCTGCCGGGGGTCGTGGGGCCTCACCGGTCACTCCGCCTGGACCTGGCCCCTCCGCGGGTCCAGGGGCCCCGCCGGCTGGCCTGCCTGGTCCCGGGCCTTCCGGCGGCCTCGGGGCGTCACCGGTCAGCCCGCCTGGACCTGGCCCCTCCTCGGGTCCCGGGGCCTGGTCAGGCGGCCAGCCTGGGACTGGGGCTGCCGGGGGCCCCGAGGCCGCCCCGGGCCGCCAGCCAGGGCAGGGGCGCCATCGGGATCGCGACGGTAACCCCCCGGGCCAGGCTAGTGGGCCCGGCACCAACCGGCATGACCGGCCTGGGCCTTCCGGGGGTCCTGGGACAGCCCCGGACGGCCAGCCCGGACCATGGCGCTATCGCGACCGCGACGGCCAGGTCCCGGGCCCAGCCGGCGGCCCGGGCGGGGCCTTCCCCAATCGGCGTCACGACCGCATGGGCAGCGCGGACGACGGCAGCAACTTGGGGGGTGGCGCCGCACCCCCGGCCGGGGACTCGACCGTTATCCCGGAGCAGTGGGCTAAGGGCGACGGGCATCGGTCCGACTCGGGGGTGCAGGCGGCGGCGCGCCAGCGACAGGCCGAGACCCACCGGCAACTCCGGGCCCAAGCCGAGGCGGAGGCGCACGGCCGCAGGCAGCAGGCTCAGGCCGAAGGAGATGCACGGGGGCAGCAGGCCGAGACCGAAACCCGCCAGCTACAGCAGGCCCAGGCCCAGGCCGAGGCCCAGGCGCGCCAGCAACAGCAGGCCCAGGCCGAGGCCCAAGCGCGCCAGCAACAGCAGGCCCAGGGCGAGGCCCAAGCGCGCCAG
>DYRB01000082.1:0-3788 GCA_020718945.1 Lamprocystis purpurea
CGGCCGATCCGGGGCCAGCCCGGACCCGGGTGCTGTATATCTCGCCCCTCAAGGCCCTCGTCTACGACATCGAGCGCAACCTGCGTGCCCCCCTGGCGGGCATAGCCTGGGCAGCAGAGGCCCTGGGCCAGTCCGCCCCCGCCATAGGCGTGGCAATACGCACCGGGGACACCCCCCAGCGGGAGCGGGCCCGGCAACTGCGCGAGCCCGGGGATATCCTGGTCACCACCCCGGAGTCCCTGTTCCTGCTCCTGGGCTCCCGGGCGGCGGTCCACCTGGCCGGGGTCGAGACGGTGATCCTGGACGAGGTCCATGCCCTGGCCCCGACCAAGCGCGGGGCCCACCTGGCCTTGTCCCTGGAGCGCCTGGCGGCCCTGTGCCCCCGCGACCCCCAGCGCATCGGGCTCTCGGCCACGGTGCGGCCCCTGGAGGAGGCGGCGCGCTTCCTGGGCGGTGATCGGCCGGTGGAGGTCGTCGATGCCGGCGCCCCGCCGCTGCTGGACCTGAGGGTGCTGGTGCCGGTCCCGGACATGGAGCGTCCACCCGAACCCGCCGGCCCGCCCCAGCCCCCCCGCGGCGGGCCCCTGCTCGCCGCCCTCTATCAGCCGCCCGCGCCGAGCCCCGCGGCGGCGCCGGAGCGCGGGCTCTGGTCGGCCATCTACCCGGCCCTGCTGGGGCTGATCCGCGAGCATCGCTCCACCATCTGCTTCGTCAACAGCCGCGGCCTGGCGGAGCGCCTGTGCCGACGCCTCAACGAGCTGGCCGGGGAGGACCTGGTCCAGGCCCACCACGGCAGCGTCTCCCACGCCCGCCGGGCGGAGATGGAGGACGGCCTCAAGCGCGGGACCCTGCGCGGCCTGGTGGCCACCAGCTCCCTGGAGCTGGGCATCGACATGGGGGCGGTGGACCTGGTGCTGCTGGTGGAGTCCCCGGGCTCGGTGGCCCGCGGCCTGCAACGGGTGGGTCGGGCCGGGCATGGGGTGGGCGAGGTCAGCGTCGGGCGCATCTTCCCCAAGTTCCGCGGCGACCTGCTGGAGTGCGCCGTGGTCGCCGGGCGCATGCTGCGCGGGGAGTTGGAGCCCCTGCGCATGCCGCGCAACGCCCTGGACTGCCTGGCCCAGCAGGTGGCCGCCCTGTGCTGCCCCGGGCCGCGCACCCCGGACGAGATCCTGGCCCTGGTCCGCCGTGCCGCCCCCTACCGGGACCTGACCCGGGCGGCCCTGGAGGCGGTGCTCGACATGCTCTCCGGGCGCTACCCCGGCAGCGACCTGGCGGATCTCAAGCCCCTGCTGGTCTGGGATCGGGCCGCCGACACCCTGACCCCCAGGCGGGGTACGGCCCTGCTCACCCGGCTCAATGCCGGGACCATCCCGGACCGGGGCAGCTTCGCCGTCCACCTGATCGGCCCCGGGACCGACAATGATGAGGCCGCCGGGCCTCGGGTCGGTGAACTGGACGAGGAGATGGTCTACGAGACCAAGGCCGGGGACTGCATCCTGCTCGGGGCCAGCACCTGGCGGGTGGAGTCCATTGGCCGGGACCGGGTGCTGGTCTCCCCGGCCCCCGGGGAGCCCGGGCGCCTGCCCTTCTGGCGCGGCGACGGCCCGGGGCGCCCGGTGGAGCTGGGCCTGGCCCTGGGCGAGTTCACCCGCAGGGTCGCCGCCCTCAAGCCCGACGCGGCCGCCGCCTGGATCGGTGCCGCCACACCGCTGGATGACCTGGCCGCGGCCAACCTGGCCGCCTATATCCGCGAGCAGCGGGAGGCCACCGGCCAGGTCCCCAGCGACCGGGTGCTGGTGGTGGAGCGCTTCCGCGACGAGGTGGGGGACTGGCGGGTGTGCATCCTCAGCCCCTTCGGGGCGCGCATCCACGGCCCCTGGGCCCTGGCCCTGCAAGGGGCCCTGGCGGCCCGCTCGGGGGCGCAGGTGCAGGTGATGTACACCGACGACGGCCTGGTCCTGCGCCTGGCGGACGGCGAGGACCTGCCGAGCCTCACCGATCTGCTGCCGGACCCCGACGACCTGGAGGAGCGGGTCATGCAGGCCCTGGGGGACTCGTCCCTGTTCGCCGGGCTGTTCCGGGAGAACGCCGCGCGCTCCCTGCTGATGCCCCGCAGCACGGCCCGCGGGCGCCGCCCCCTCTGGGCCCTGCGGCTCAAGGCCCAGGCCCTGCTGGCGGCGGTGCGCCGCTACCCGGCCTTCCCGGTGGTCCTGGAGACCTACCGCCAGGCCCTGTCCGATGTCTTCGACCTGCCCGGGCTCAAGGACATCCTCAGGCGCATCCGCTCCCGGGCCATCCGGGTCCACGACGTGGAGACCGGGCGTGCCTCCCCCTTCGCCCGCTCCCTGGTCTTCGCCTATGTGGCCGCCTATCTCTACGAGCAGGACGCCCCGCTGGCCGAGCGCCGCGCCCAGGCCCTGACCCTGGATCGGGACCTGCTCGCCGAGCTGATCGGCCAGGCGGAGCTGCGCGAGCTCATCGACCCCGGGGTCCTGGCGGCCCTGGAAGCGGAGCTTCAGCACTTGAGCCCCGGCCGCCTGGCCCGGGACCCGGACGAACTGCACGACCTGCTCCGCCGCCTGGGGGACCTGACCGCCGCCGAGGTCGGCGAACGCGCCACCCCGGGGGCCGACGTCGGGGCCTGGCTGGATGCCCTGCACGGCCAGCGCCGCGCCCTGCCCGTACCCCTGGCCGGGGAGACCCGCTGGATTGCCGCCGAGGACGCCGGGCTCTACCGCGATGCCCTGGGCCTGGTCCCCCCCGGGGGGCTGCCGGAGGCCTATCTGGCCCAGACCCCGGACCCCCTGGAGCAACTGCTGCGCCGCTATGCCCGCGGCCATGGCCCCTTCCCCACCCGGGAGCCCGCCGCCCGCTGGGGGCTGCGCCCGGCCCAGGTCGAACCTGCCCTGCGCCTGCTGGAGGCCCAGGGGCTCCTGATACGCGGGGAGATCCGCCCCCTGGGCAGCGAGCCCGAGTGGTGCGACGCCGAGGTCTTGCGCCGACTGCGGCGGGGCACGTTGGCCGCCCTGCGCCAGGCGGTGGCCCCGGTGGACGCCGCCACCCTGGGGCGCTTCCTGCCCGCCTGGCACGGCATCGGCGAGCGCCTGGGCGGGCGGGACCGGCTGCTGGAGGCCATAGCCCAACTGGAGGGGCTGGCCCTGCCCTTCTCCCAGCTCGACCGGACCCTGCTCCCGGCCCGGGTCCCCGGCTACCGCACCGAGGACCTCGACCTGCTGGCCGCCGGGGGCCAGGTGGTCTGGGTCGGGTGCGGGGCCGCGGGGCCCAGGGACGGGCGCCTGGCCCTCTATCGCCGGGAGGCCGTCGCCGAACTGCTCGACCCGCCCGCCGGGGCCGACCCGGAAGGCCCACTGCATCGAGCCCTGGTCGAACATCTGCACAGGCGCGGGGCCTGCTTCCTCATGGAACTGGCCCAGGCGGCGGAGGCGGCCCAGCCCGGGGTGGGGAGGGGGGACTTCGAGGCGGCCCTGTGGGACCTGGTGTGGGCCGGGCGCATCACCAACGACACCTTCGCCCCGCTGCGGGCCCTGGCGGGCCGCCCATCCCGCGCCGGGCCCCGAGGCAGCCCTGGCCGGGGCGGGGGCATCGCCGGGGGGCGCTGGTCCCTGGTGGCGGACCTGGCCACCAGCCCCTGCGAGCCGACCCGGCGCCTGCTGGCCCAGGCGCGGATGCTCCTGGAGCGCTACGGGCTGGTCAGCCGGGAGGCGGTCCAGGCCGAGGCCCTGCCCGGCGGCTTCGGGCCCCTGTACCGGGTGCTCAAGGAGCTGGAG
>DYRB01000082.1:3888-9900 GCA_020718945.1 Lamprocystis purpurea
GGTCTATGTGGCCCCGGGCGGGCGGGCGGTCCTGACCTTTCCGGGGTCTTACACCGACGAGGGCGGTGAACTGGCCCTAGCCCTGGGGGCCCTGCACCGGCTGCCCAGCCGCAAGCGCCTGGCGGTCCGGGACATCGACGGGGTCGCGGCGGCCCAGTCGCCCCTGCGGGAACGGTTCACGGCGGCGGGCTTCAGTCTGGACTATGACGCCTTGGCCCCCGCCGGTTGGGGCGCGACCTGAAACGGGCGTTCAGCCAATCAGGGCCCTATAGCGCCCCCAGTCGAAGTGCGGCCCGGGGTCGGTCTTGCGCCCCGGGCTTAGGTCGCTGTGGCCGGCGATGCGCCCCTGGGTGATACCCAGGTAGGCGGCCATCAGGTCCCGGGTTACCGTGGCCAATACCTGGTATTGAACTTGGGAAAAGGGTATATCGTCACTGCCCTCGAGTTCGATGCCGATGGAGTAGTCGTTGCACCGCTCCCGCCCCTGGAAGCAGGACACACCGGCGTGCCAGGCCCGCTCGCCGAAGGGGACGTACTGGATGCAGGCCCCGTTGCGGCGGATGAGCAAGTGGGCAGAGACCGGCACCCCGGCGATGTCCCGAAAATAGGGGTGGGCCTGGGGGTCCAGACGACCGAGGAACAGGTCGTCGATCCAGGGCCCGCCGAACTCCCCCGGCGGCAGGCTGATGTTGTGGATCACCAGCAGGTCGATGGCGGCCCCGGCGGGGCGGGCATTGCAGAAGGGCGAGGGGCGCCGTTGTGCCCGGATCAGCCAGCCGTCTGCATCCACGGGCCCCGCAGTTGCTTGGCCGCTCACAGGTTCGGCCTTCGGGGCTTGACCCCCCGTTTGATCCGCACCAGGATTGCAACCAAGCCGGTCTGAGGGCATCCGGGGGCACGAGCGGGGAAGGTGCGGGGGCCGATGCGGATCTTGGCTGTCATGGGGTATGGGCAAGAAGGGACCAGGGGACAACGATAGCACCCAAGGGACGCGACCGCGCCCTGTGGTGATCGTCGCCGCGACGCGCCAGCCGGCCCTGACCCACCGGGAGGTCGAAATGACCCGACCCTGGCCCTTGTCCTGCAACCGCACGGCAAGACACAATCCGTCCGTGGGCGAAGAAGGCAGTGCCGGGCACAGGGATAGTGGTCCGGTCTTTGCTTAGCCTCGGAATGGCACAGACTTCAAGGCCGGCCCTGCATGGGCAAGGGCTCCCCTCTGAAGATTAGGTCTATATACTGGCTGGAGTGGGGTCGTCGGGCCTCCAAGTCAGCAGTGACGCAAGGCGCAGACGCCCGCAACCGTTTTTCGGAGCAACAACTCAGTGATCGACGCTAGGGGTGGTCAAGGCCAGAAAGGCGGGGTGGGTACACCCACTAGCCTGGAGGGATTCCTGTTGGCCTGCCGGGAGCCCTTCCAGCGCGAGATCCCGCCCCTGCTCGACGCCCTGTTCGACAAGCTCGACGACGCCCTCTACGACCTCGCCGACAAGGCCGGCAGCGACCGCCTCTACGCCCGCTACTACGACGCCATGCGGCTGTTCCGCAAGCAGAATCGCAACGTCAAGGCGATCTTCCTGCGGCAACTCGAGCGCACCTCCGAGCTGACCGCCAGCGGCCTGGTCGAGCCGGACTCCGGATTCCTCGACAGCCTCCGTGCGGAAGATTTCGCCCTGGTGGAAGAGGCGGAGTTGGAGGAGACCCTGGCGGTGGGCAACCTGGTATCCAAGGCGGAGAGCCGCTACCACCGCCAACTCCACGAGTTGGGCTGCTTCCTCGGCGCGCTCCTGAGCCGCCGAGAGCTTCCGGCACGGGCCAATCCCCTCGGACCAGTGGCGGTGTGCGACGCCTTTTGCGCCGCCCTCAAACCGCTGCAGGACATCGACCTGGCGATCAAACTGGTCGCCTACAAGCTGTTCGATAAGCACGTGATGGACCACCTCGGCGGGGTCTACGACCAGTGCCTGGCCCTGGCCCGCGACCGCGGGCACGGCGCCACTCCGGCGACCCGGGGCACCGCCACCAACCGCCCGGGGCCGGCCGCCTCCCTGTCCCGGGAGACACAGGCCCTGCGACCCAGGTCGGCCGAGGCCGCTCAGCGGGCACTGACCGAGGCCGTTGGGCGAATCCCCTTCGACGAACTCCGTGCCCTGCTCGACCAGTGGCGCTCTCCCCGCCCTCAGACTACCGATGCCGGCGAAACGGTGACGGTACAGACCTCCGAGTTGACGGCCATCCTGACCCAGTTGCAGGATGCGATGCGATCCGCCCGCAACGGGCCTATTGCAAGTCTGGAGGTCCGCAGCCGGCTGGACGGCGCCCTCAATGCCCACCACCCGGGCCAGGTCGCTGGCCGGCGTTCCCTGGGCGAGATCGATGAAGACACCCTGGATCTGGTGTTCCTGCTGTTCGAGTCCATAGTCCAGGGCGGCGACTTCCCGGACCCGATCAAGGCCCTGGTCGGCCGGCTGCAAATACCCCTGGTCAAGCTCGCACTGCTGGATAAGACCTTCTTCGACGACCGCGACCACCCGGCCCGCCGACTGCTGAACCGCATCGCCGACGCGGTGGTCGGCTGGGCGGAGGACGAAGACCGCACCCCCGACAGCCTCTACGGGCGCATCGAGCGCCTCGTCGAGCGAATCATCGCCGAGTTCGACCGGGACCTGACCCTCTTCGCCCGGCTCGACGCCGAGCTGGCCGCCTACCTGTCCCACGAGGCGGTGCGGGTCCGCGCCATAGAGGCCAACGTATGCTCCATCGCCGCCGGGCGCGACCGCATGGCCTCCGCACGGCGCAAGGCCCAGGCAGTCATCGACGAGCGCCTCACCCGGGGCCCGCGGGTCCCGGAGGTGGTGGAATCCCTGCTCACCGAGGGCTGGCGGGAGGTCCTGTTCGCCGCCTATCTGTCCGGGGGTGAGGGCAGCCGGGAGTGGCTCACCGCGGTGGACGTGGTGGACCGCTTGCTGTGGAGCGTCCAGCCCAAGATCGCGAGCGACGACCGCCGCGACCTCCTGCGCGGCGTCCCGGACCTGCTGCGCACCCTGCGTGGGGGCCTGACCGCCGTCGCCTTCGACCAGCGCCTGCTGTCGCGTTGGTTCAAGGAACTCCAGGCCCTGCACCTGACCGCGCTGCGCGGCGCCGCCGGGTCCCAGGACCTGGCCGTTGCCCGGCAAACCCCCCGAGAGACACCCGTCGCGGCCAACCCCGGTACCACTGCACCGCGCACCTCACCGGGGACCGGCGCGGAGACCGCCGGACTGCTGCGCCGCCTGGTCCCCGGGTCCTGGGTCGAGCTGGTGCGCGACGACGCCCGCCGGGTGCGGGTCAAGCTCGCCTGGGTGAGCGGCGACGGCCAAAGCCTGCAATTCGTCGACCGCCAGGGGCGCGAGGGGCCGCACATGGCCCGAGACGACCTGGCCATCCTGCTGGAATACGGCCTGGCCAACCTGGTCCGGGGCGAGGACGACCTGCCCCTGGTCGACCGTGCCATCGCCACCCTCGCCCGCACCCTGAACAACTGACCGGCCTCGGCCCCGCGCTCTCCCCCGATAGCCCCTGCGGAAACCCCGTGCGGTTACAATCCCGGCAGTCGGCGCCCCATGCCGACAAGCCCAGGGGGCCTGCTCGACGGCCCCTTGCCACCGGAGTAACCCACCATGACGTCAGCAACGGGTCCAGCGCCGACCAACATCCCAAGGCCACGCCTGCCGCCCCCGGAGGCCATTGAGCGCGAGGTCCGCGACGCCCTGACCGAAGACCTAGGCGAAGGGGACCTCACCGCCGCGCTCTTGCCTGAAACGCGCCAGGCCCGCGGCCAGGTCATCACCCGCGAGCCCGGGGTACTGTGCGGCCGACCCTGGCTCGACGGGGTGTTTCACCTGCTGGACCCGGGCATCCGCATCCACTGGGAGGTGGCGGACGGCGAGCGCATCGCCGCCGGCGAGCGGTTGTGCACCCTCACCGGGGGCATCCGCGGCCTGCTGACCGGCGAGCGCACGGCGCTCAACTACCTGCAAACCCTCTCCGGCACCGCCTCCCTGGCGCGCCGCTACGCCGACGCCGTGGCCGGGTTGCCGACGCGCATCCTCGACACCCGCAAGACCATCCCCGGGCTGCGCCTGCAACAGAAGTACGCCACCGCCTGCGGCGGCTGCCACAACCACAGGTTCGGGCTCTACGACGCCATCCTGATCAAGGAGAACCACATCCTCGCCGCCGGCTCCATCCCCGCTGCCCTGGCCGCCGCGGCCGCGACAGCCCCCGGGGTGCCGGTGGAGATCGAGGTGGAGTCCCTGGACGAACTGGGCCAGGCCCTGGATGCCGGGGCGCGCCACGTCCTCCTGGACAATTTTCCTCTGGACCTGCTGCGCGAGGCGGTGGGGCTGGCCGCCGGCCGGGCCCGGCTGGAGGCCTCCGGCGGCATCCGCCTGGAGGGCATCCGCGCCATTGCCGAGACCGGGGTGGACGACATATCGGTGGGGGCGCTGACCAAGCATGTCCGGGCCCTGGACCTGTCCATGCGGCTGGTGGCGGAGTGAGGGGGGGGAGCGCTGGCGTCCCGCCGGCTAGCCGCCGATAGGCGGCTTTGGAGGCCAACAAACGCCTTGGACCTTGCCGACGGAACTGCGGCCCAGCGTCCCACACCACCGGCGGGACGCCGGTGGACCCAGTGCCGGCAAGATGCCGGCGCTCCCGGGATGCCGGCGCTGCCGGGTCGGGCGCCCCGTCCTGCCGAACGGACCCATCGTGCTATGCTTCCGGTCCAGGACCATCAGACAATGGAGATCCCTTTGGAAATCAGGCAACTCGACCGAATTACGCTTGACCCGGCAGTCATGGGTGGAAAGCCGTGTATTCGCGGTATGCGTGTGACGGTTGGCATGATCGTCGGCATGATCGCCAGCGGTCACGATCAGACCGAAGTGCTGGCCCTTTACCCCTACCTGGAGTCACAGGACATAGCCCAAGCGCTCAGCTACGCCGCCTGGCGCTCCGAAGAGGTAGAGGCCGCCATCGCCTGCGCATGAAGTTCCTCTTGGACATGAACCTGTCCCCCGCCTGGGTGCCCAGGTTGCAGGAGGCGGGATGGGAAGCATGGCATTGGTCCGAAGTCGGCGATGCCGCCGCAAGCGATGCGCAGATCATGGCTTGGTCCTTGGCGAACGGGTACTGCGTCATCACCAACGACCTCGACTTCAGCGCCATTCTCGCCGCGACCAAAGCCAAAGGACCCAGTATTCTTCAGGTCCGCGGTCAAGACCTCTCGCCCGCCACGCTTGCGGATACCCTGTTGGGCGTGCTGCGTAGCCATATCGGCGCACTCACCAACGGGGCCATCGTGACCCTGGACCTACGCGCGGCGCGCGTCCGGACCCTGCCCCTGTCCTGACCCCTGGCGGGACACCGAGACTCTCGGACGAGGCGCGAAGCCTCCGGCTGGACAGCCGCCCCTGGGCACCGGCATGCCGACGAGCGTCGGCGTCTGCACGGACCACCGGCGGGACGCCGGTGGACCTGGTGCCGGCAGGATGCCGGCGCTCCGGGGAGGCCGGCGCTCCAGTCGGGGCTTCGGGGCTACTTCCCGGCCGAGGCCATGAAGTCGTCGAAGTTCTGCTCGGCCACCCTGAACCAGAGGATCTGCTCGTCGCGGAAGGCCTTCCAGGGCTCGTAGACCTTCTTGAAGCGGGGGTTCTTCTCGGCGGTCTCTGCATAGACCTCGTTGGCGGCCTTCCAGGCGGCGTTCATGATGTCCCGGGAGAAGGGCCGCAACTGGACCCCGGAGGCGACCAGCCGGCGCAATGCCTTGGGATTGCCCACGTCATAACGGGCCAGCATATCCAGATTGGCGGTGGTGCACGCGGCGGCCAGGATGGTCTGGTACTCCTTGGGCAGGGCCGCGTAGGCATCGCGGTTGACGAACAGGTCCATCTCCGGACCGCCCTCCCACCAGCCCGGGTAGTAGTAGTACTTGGCCACCTTGGCCAGGCCGAGCTTCTCGTCGTCATAGGG
>DYRB01000083.1:0-3052 GCA_020718945.1 Lamprocystis purpurea
GAGCGCAGCACTCATAATGCTGATGTCCCCGGTTCAAATCCTGGCGTAGCCACCAACTCCCCTATCCTCCCCGCACTCAAGGCCGCTTTCGAGCGGCCTTCGCGTGTCTGCGGCGACTTGCCGGGTGGCGATGCCCCGGGGCTTGATCCAAGTTAAGGATTCAAGGGCGCCAGGGGCCAATCATACCCGCGCCCTGGGTGTGGCAAATGCCCCCCGGGGCCGGACCCGAACGGGTCTGCACCCATCCCACCCCACCCTGCCCCAAGCCCCGAGGAGATGCCCATGACCCGCACCCTGCCCCTGTTAGCCGCCGCCCTGCTGTGCTCCGCCGCCGCCGTCCAGGCCGCCACTCCGGCGGACGCCTGCAAGAACCTGGGCGAGGCCCGCACCCACCTGGTGGCCATGCTCGGCGAGGCCGATGCGACCAAGCTGGATGGCCTCAAGGCCAAGGTCCACGAGGCGAGTGGCAAGGTCGATGCCGATCTGGCGGCCATGGCTGCCGGCCCGGATGCGGCCAAGGTCACCGCCTTCAAGCCCGTGTGGGACGCCTTCAAGCAGACCCGCGAGGCCGAGATCATCCCGGCCCTCTATGCCGGCGACAAGGAGAAGGCCAAGGGTCTGGCCACCGGCGTACAGGCCGGGCGCATGAAGGAGATGAAGGGGGCTATGGGTTGCCCCTAGTCGCTGGTCACTAGCTTCTAGCTTCTAGCTTCTAGCTTCCAGCAGCTAGTAGCTAGTAGCTGAAAACTCGTCCCGCCCGCCCGAGGGACCCGATCACCCAACCCCTGGGTCCAACAACTCCAACCAATGCAACACCGGCTGCCCGGCGCCCGCCTCCAGGTGGAGCTGGCAGCCGATGTTGGCCGTCGCGATCAGGTCCGGTTGGCAGGCCTTGAGCGCGGCCAGCTTGTTGTCGCGCAGACGCAAGGCCAACTCCGGCTGGAGCAGGGAATAGGTCCCGGCGGAACCACAGCAGAGGTGGGCATTGGCCACCGGTATCGGCTCGAAGCCGAGCCGGCCCAGCAGGGCCTCCACGACCCCGCGGATCTGCTGGCCGTGTTGCAAGGTACAGGGGGCGTGGAAGGCGACCCGCCGCCCGGCACCGGGTTGGCCCAGGGGCCTCAGGTCCGAGCCGTTCAGGAACTCCACCGGGTCTAGTGCCAGGGCGGCGACCCGCGCAGCCTTGGCCGAGTAGTCCGGGTCCAGGGCGAGCAGATGGCCGTAGTCCTTCACGACCGCGCCGCAGCCGCTGGCACTGACCAGGATGGCCTCGGCGCCGCCCTCGATCAGGGGCCACCAGGCGTCGATGTTGCGGCGCATGGCCGCCAGTCCGCCGGCCTGGTCGTTGAGGTGATAGGCGACGGCACCGCAGCAGCCGGCGGCCCTGGGCTCGATCAGGTCTATGCCCAACCGGCCCAGGATGCGCGCCAGGGCGGCGTTGGTGGCCGGGGTGGCGGCGGCCTGGACGCACCCGGCCAGTCCAATGACCTTCCTGGCCCCGGTGGGCTTGGGCCTGACCCCGGGGCGGCGGCGGACCGGGACCTTGGCCTTGAGCCCGGCGGGTAGCAGGGGCCGAAAGGCGCGCCCCAGCCAGAGCAATGGGGTCATGAGTCGCCTATGGGGCACGGTCGCGATGAGCAGACCCCGGGTCAGGCGCTCGCCCAGGGGGCGTTGGACCTGGGCATCCACCAGGGCCCGGCCTATGTCGGCCAGGCGGGCGTAGCGCACCCCGGACGGGCAGGTGGTCTCGCAGGCACGGCAGGTGAGGCAGCGGTCCAGGTGCAGTTGGGTAATGCGGCTGGGGCTGTGGCCCTCCAGGACCTGCTTGATCTGATAGATGCGCCCGCGCGGCCCATCCAGTTCGTCGCCCAGCAGTTGGTAGGTGGGGCAGGTGGCGGTACAGAAGCCGCAGTGGACGCAGGCGCGCAGTATGGCATCGGCCTCCTGGCCCTGCGGGGTGGCGAGGATGTCGCCGGAGATGGCGGTCTGCATGGCGGCCCTCAGAGCTCCGGGTAGAGGCGCCCGGGGTTGAGCAGCCCCTGGGGGTCGAAGGCGCGCTTGAGGTTGCGGTGGATGCGCATCAGGGCCGGTGGCAGCGGATGGAAGACGGCCCCGCTGCGGGTGCCGCCGCGGAACAGGGTGGCGTGGCCGCCGACCCGGTCCAGGGCGTCGCGGACCTGGGCCGCGTCCAGGTTGGCGTGGACCCAACGCTGGGCCCCGCCCCATTCGACCAGGGTGGCGTCCGGGGCGACCCCGGGCAGGTCCAGGGGCGGGGTCGCAGGCGGCAGGGACAGGCGCCACAGGGGGGCCTCGCCGTCGAAAATCGGGTGGCCCTGCTCGCGGATCTGATTGCGCCAGAAGGCGGCGGCATCCGCGACGGGCTCGCCGCCGATCTCGGTGGCGGCCTGGGCCACCGAGGTCGCGGCCCCGGACAGGCGTACCCACAGGCGCCGGCCCGTCCAGCAGGTGGCGGTGATGGGCAGGGGGCGCCCGGCCCAGGCGTTCAGGGTCGCAATGGCCTGGGCCTGGTCGAGTTCCAAGACCTGGGTCTGCTCCGCCGCCGGCAGGGGCAGGACCTTGAGGCTGACCTCCAGCAGCACCCCCAGGGTCCCCATGGCCCCGGTCATGAGCCGGGAGATGTCGTAGCCGGCGACGTTCTTCATCACCTCGCCGCCGAAGCGCAGGACCTCGGCCCGCCCGGTGAGGACCCGGGTCCCCAGCACCAGGTCCCGCGCCGCCCCGGCATAGGGTCGAGCCGGACCGGACAGGGCGCAGGCGATGGTCCCGCCGAGTGTCGCCCCGGGGCCCAGGCGCGGGGGCTCGAAGGGCAACCCCTGGCCGTGTTCCGCCAGGGCCGCCTCGATCTCGTCCAAAGGCGTGCCGGCGCGGGCTGTGACTACCAGCTCCTTGGGCTGGTAGTTGACGATACCCCGGTGCGCGCCGATCTCCAGAGGGGTGCCGGAGGCGGCGCGACCCAGGCCGGTCTTGGTGCCGGCCCCGCGCAGATTGAGCGGCGTGCCGGCCGCGGCGGCGGCGCGGACCTGGGCCTGCA
>DYRB01000083.1:3152-9891 GCA_020718945.1 Lamprocystis purpurea
AGCCAGGTCCGCAGCCGGTCGGCGTCGCGACACCCCTGGATGCGGTCGCGGTCGGCGGGATCAAGGGTCAGGCCGCGATCAGCCAGGACCGTCAGGACGGCCTCGGCCAGCCCGGCCTCCCGGCCCTCCTCCCGGCCCTCGGCGTGGCCCTCCTCGCGGACCGCGTCCAGGCTGTCGTAGCCCTGGCGCTCGAGCAGGTTGCGGAGCGTCGCCCGGTGCCCGGCCTCGCGGTCGTAGAGTGCCTCGCAGGGGACAGGGTTGCGCAGTATCCCCGGGGCGCTGAGCAGGTCCCCGGGCCCGGCCACCTGGACCGGCTGCCCAGGCCTGTGGACCTCCACCCGGCGCACCCCGACCAGGCGCACCACCCAGACGATCTGGGTCCCGGCGGCCAGCAATTGGGCGATCTTCAGGCGCAGGTCCGCCTCGTCCTGGCCGCGGCTGGCATATTCCACTGCCAGGGCCGGGGCCTTGGACAGCCAGCCGGGCTCGTCCCCCGGGCTGGCGACGCAGACGTCCGGGGCGCGCAGGGTGCCGGGCTCGGGGGAGAAACCCGCATCGACGCCGGCCCAGTCCACGTCCGGATCGGAATCGATGACGGCCCCGCCGATGACATTGGGGCCGGCATGCCCAGGGGCAGCCGGGGCGCAGTAGATGGGGTGCCCGTTGGACAGCTCGTAGCGGTCGTCGTCGCCGAGTTGATCGGCGCGGAAGGGGCCTTGCCCGAGGCGGCGTTGCTGGTTGGCCATGGTCTGGACTCCGATGGTGTGCCTGGCGCCGATTCTAGCCCCGCGGCGCGGCCTTTACTTGCCCTGGGCGGCCAGGGCGTCGAGGTACTTCTCGGCGTCCAGGGCGGCCATGCAGCCGGTCCCGGCGGAGGTGATGGCCTGGCGGTAGACATGGTCCATGCAGTCGCCGGCGGCAAATACCCCGGGGACCGAGGTGGCGGTGGCATTGCCGTCGGTGCCGCTCTTGACCTTGATGTAGCCCCCGGCCAGGTCGATCTGGCCCTCGAACAGGCCGGTGTTGGGCTGGTGACCTATGGCGATGAAGACCCCATGGACCTGGATGTCCTGGGTGCTCCCGTCGCGCACGTCCTTGATACGGATACCGGTGACCCCGGAGGCGTCGCCCAGGACCTGGTCCAGGTTGTTGAACCATCGAATGTCTACCTTGCCCGCCGCCTGCTTCTCGAACAGGTGCTGCTGGAGGATCTTCTCCGAGCGCAGGGCGTCGCGGCGGTGGACCAGGGTCACATGCTCGGCGATGTTGGCCAGGTACAGGGCCTCCTCCACGGCCGTGTTACCCCCGCCAATGACGGCCACCGCACGGTTGCGGTAGAAGAAGCCGTCGCAGGTGGCGCAGGCCGAGACGCCGCGGCCGCGGAACTCGGTCTCGGAGGGCAGGCCCAGATAACGGGCGCTGGCCCCGGTGGCGACGATCAGGGCGTCGCAGGTGTAGACCGCGGAGTCCCCGGTGAGCCGGAAGGGGCGCGCATTCAGGTCCACCTCATTGATGTGGTCGAACAGGATCTCCGTCTCGAAGCGCTCGGCGTGGCGGCGCATGCGGTCCATCAGGTCCGGGCCCTGGACCCCGTCCGGATCGCCGGGCCAGTTGTCCACGTCGGTGGTGGTCATGAGCTGGCCGCCCTGCTCCAGGCCCGTGACGATCACCGGCTGGAGGTTGGCACGGGCGGCATAGACGGCGGCGGCGTAGCCGGCCGGGCCCGAGCCCAGGATGAGCAGGCGGCAGTGCTTGGTGTCGGTCATGGGGTACTCCGGGACTCTTGGGGCGCCCTGGCCCGCTCTGACGGGCCCGTGGGGCAGGGGCTTGGGGCGGCGCGCTGGGACATCGCGCAGTGACCGCCGCATGGTAAGGTGTGGGCCCGCTGCGGTAAACCCAGCCGGCCCGAGGCCGGCGGGCGGCAACGGGCGTCCAATCCCAGATCGGCCAGAGAGGTGGCTCGGATGCGTATCGGTATCCCCCGCGAAATCAAGCCCCTGGAGGCCAGGGTCGCGCTAGTCCCTGAGGCCTGTCGAGACCTGGTCCAGGCCGGGCATCAGGTGTTCATCGAGACCGGGGCGGGCCTGGCCTCGGGCTTCCCGGACACCGCCTACGCCAGCCTCGGGGTGGAGGTCCTGGCCGATGCCCCCAGCCTCTACGAACGCGCCGAACTGGTGGTAAAGGTCAAGGAGCCCTGGGGTCCGGAGATCGACCTGCTGCGCCGCGACCACCTGCTGTTTTCTTTCCTGCACCTGGCCGCCGAGCCGACCCTGACCGCACGCCTGCTGAACACAGGTCTGACCGCGGTCGCCTTCGAGACCCTGGTGGACCGCGGCAGCCTGCCCATACTGAGGCCCATGAGTGACATCGCCGGCCGCCTGGCGGTGCAGATCGGGGCCGGACTGCTGCACTCCCCTCAGGGCGGCAAGGGGCTGTTGCTGGGCGGGACCCCGGGGGCTGGCCGCGGCCATGTGGTGGTGCTGGGGGCAGGCAACGCCGGTGGGGCAGCCATCGCCACGGCGGCCGGACTGGGGGCTCGGGTCACCGCCTTCGAGCGCGACCCCGAACGGCTCGCCGCCCTGCACCGCCTGGCGCCCAATGTGACGGCGCTCTATCCCTACGGCGAGGCCCTGGCCCAGGCGGTGGCCGAGGCGGATCTGTTGGTGGGGGCGGTGCTGGTCCCCGGGGCCCGGGCCCCGCGCCTGGTGTCCGAGGCCCAGGTGGCGGCCATGGAGCCCGGCAGCGTCATCGTCGACCTGGCGGTGGACCAGGGCGGCTGCGTCGAGACCATCCGTCCGACCACCTACGCGGACCCCAGCTACAGGTTCCATGGAGTGGTGCACTTCGGCGTGACCAACATGCCCGGGGCCGTACCCCTTAGCGCCTCCCTGGCCCTCTCGGCGTGCCTGTTGCCCTGGGTACTGCGCCTGGCCGCGCCGGGCTGGCAGGCCGATCCGCCCCTGGCTGGGGCGGTCAACCTGGCCGCTGGTGCCCTGATGCATCCGGCGCTGATCACCTGACCCCGGTATCGCGAAGACGCACGAAGAACCCCGGGCAAGGCTATAATCCGGCGAATTTTTGGAGGACAGATGCAGTGGCGCAGGCGACCCGAATCGGTGAGTTGACCTTCGGCGATCATGTGGAACGGGCGATCCGCGAACTGGCCATGTGGGCCCTGTTCGTGGTCGCCGTCTACCTGGTTCTGGCCCTGGTCAACTACAACAGGAACGACCCAGGCTGGTCCTATGCCGGCCCCAGCGAATCGGTCATCAACCCCGCCGGACCCGTGGGGGCCTGGTTCGCGGACGTGACCTTGAGCCTGTTCGGCGTCTTCGCCTATCTGATCCCCCTGGCGGTAGCCTGGAGCGCCTACCTGCTGTTCCGCAACAACCGCCAGGAGGGGGAAAACCGGGTCTATTTGCTGGCCATCCGCTGGGTCGGCTTCCTCCTCACCCTGGCCGCCGGGACCACCTTGGCCACCCTGTACCTGCCTGGCTACAGCCCCCAGGACCTGCCCATCGGGATCGGCGGTGGACTCGGGCAGGGCCTGCGCGACTGGACGGTAAGCGCCTTCAGCCCCAGGGGGGCCACGGTCCTGCTGGCCGGGGGGCTCTTTGCCGGCCTGAGCCTGTTCCTGGGCATCTCCTGGATCGCCGTGATGGACAGCCTGGGCGGGGCCGTGCTCGGCACCGGCGGCTGGCTCCAGGCCAGGGTCACCGGGGCCTTGGCCTGGTTGGGCGCGCGGCTGCGCTGGTCGCGGGACGAGCGGGACGGCAACTACCAGGACGACGACGAGGACGAGGGCAACGAGCACCTGGAGGCCGCCCCAGACCCGGCACCCGGGGCCAAGCCCGCCAAGGTGCAGCGCCGGGAGCCGCGGGTCCTGCCGGCGGCCGTCGGCGAGCTGGATCTGGACGCCCTGCTCGAATCGCCGGAGGGGCCCGAGGCCGACCCGGATGGCAAGGGCCCCAGCCTATCGGACCTGGCCCCTGGCGGCCTGGCCCCCGGCGGCCTGGCCAGACTCCAGGCCCCCAAGCGCCGCAAGCCGCCCCAGGTGGACGAACGCCAGCTCCCCCTGCCGCCGGTGTTCACCGCGGACACCCAGCACCCGCCCCTGGAACTGCTCGACCCGGCGCGCAAGAGCGGCAAGGGCTACTCGGCGGCGGTGCTGGAGAGCCTGTCGCGGCAGGTCGAGACCATACTGGCGGACTTCGGGGTCACGGCCCGGGTGGTGGACGTGCTGCCCGGCCCTGTGGTGACCCTCTTCGAGCTGCAACTGGCACCGGGCATCAAGGTCAGCAAGGTCACCGGGCTGGCCAAGGACATAGCCCGCGCCCTGTCCACGGTGAGCGTGCGGGTGGTAGAGATTATCCCGGGCAAGTCGGTCATCGGGCTGGAGATCCCCAATGAGCAGCGCGAGATCGTCTTCCTGAGCGAGACCCTGTCCTCGGCGGTCTATCAGGACGCCAAGTCGCCCCTGACCCTGGCCCTGGGGTCGAGCATCGCCGGCAGCCCGGTGGTGGCGGACCTGGCGCGCATGCCCCATGCCCTGATTGCCGGCACCACGGGTTCGGGCAAGTCGGTGGCCATCAATGCCATGATCCTGAGCCTGGTCTACAAGGCCGGGCCCCGGGACGTGCGCCTGATCATGGTCGATCCGAAAATGCTGGAGCTGTCCGTCTACGAGGGCATTCCCCACCTGTTGACCCCGGTGGTCACGGACATGAAGGAGGCGGCCAACGCCCTGCGCTGGTGCGTGGGGGAGATGGAGCGCCGCTACCGCCTCATGGCCCGGCTCGGGGTGCGCAACATCGGCGGCTATAACCGCAAGGTGGAAGAGGCAGAGGCGGCCGGCGAGCCCATCCCGGACCCGACCTGGGTCCCGGCGGACGCCGGGGCCTTCGGCGAGGACGGCTGCGAGCCGCCGGATCTCGGCCATCTGCCCTACATAGTGGTCATCATCGACGAGCTGGCGGACATGATGATGGTGGTGGGCAAGAAGGTGGAAGAGCTCATAGCCCGCCTGGCCCAGAAGGCGCGCGCCTCGGGCATCCATCTCCTGCTCGCCACCCAGCGCCCCTCGGTGGATGTGCTGACCGGGCTCATCAAGGCCAACATCCCCACCCGCATCGCCTTCCAGGTCTCAGCCCGGGTGGACTCGCGCACCGTGCTGGACCAGATGGGTGCCGAGCAGCTCTTGGGTCACGGCGACATGCTGTACCTACCGCCGGGGACCAGCATCCCCCAGCGCGTCCATGGCGCCTTCGTGGACGACCACGAGGTCCATCGGGTAGTGAGCTTTCTCAAGCAGCTCGGCAAGCCCGATTACATCAAGAACATACTCCAGGACCCGGGGGAGCCCATCCCGGGCATAGACCCGGAGCCCAGGGGCGGTGGCGATGTAGAGGACCAGGACCCCCTGTTCGACGAGGCGGTGCAGTTCGTTGTGGAGTCGCGCCGCGCCTCCATATCCGGGGTCCAGCGGCGCTTCAAGATCGGCTACAACCGCGCCGCCCGCATGGTCGAGGAGATGGAGCGCATCGGCCTGGTGGGCGCCGCCGAGACCAACGGCAACCGCGAGGTCCTGGCGCCGGTGCCGGTGGACGACTGATGGGCTTGCTCAATGGCGGTTGACCCCTCCCGGGCGGGCGGGCCCCTGATCAAGGCCCCCAACCTATGCCAGACCCGGCATCCCAGCGGCGGCGCGGCCGACCTGAGCTTCGACGACGCCCTGCGCGCGTGCCGACGCTGGCCTGGGCCGACCTGCATCGTTGTCGACGGTCCCTACGGGCTCGGAAAGTTTCCCGGCGACCCGCCGACGGCCGATGACCTGGCGGCCTGGTATGAACCCCATGTCGCGGCCTGGAGTGCCTGTGCGCTCCCGGAGACCACGCTGTGGTTCTGGTGCACCGAGCTCGGTTGGGCGGAGGTGCACCCGGTCCTCAAGCGCCATGGATGGCGGTACCGGGCGGCCCATGTCTGGGACAAGGGGATCGCCCATGTCGCCGGCAATTGCAATGGCGATACCATCCGCAGCTTCCCAGTGGTGACTGAGGTCTGCGCCCAATATGTCCGGGAGGTGCGTCTGCAGGCTACCGATGGGGTCCCGCTGACCCTCAAGCAGTGGCTACGCCAGGAGTGGCAACGTAGCGGATTGCCGCTGACCGCGACCAATATCGCCTGTGGCGTCCGCAATGCCGCGACCCGCAAGTATTTCACCCAGTGCCATCTCTGGTACTTTCCGCCGCCGGACAAGATGATTCAGTTGATGGAATACGCCACTCGTTACGGCCTGCCGAGCCCCCGCCCCTATTTCTCCCTGGATGGGCGCACCCCCCTCACCGCCGATGCCTGGGCCCGGATGCGGGCCAAGTGGCAGCACCAGCATGGCATCACCAATGTCTGGAGCGAGCCGGCAATGCGCGGCAGCGAGCGACTGAAGTCCGCGGGTGGCCTCAAAGTCCTCCACGCCAATCAGAAGCCCGTGAAGCTCCTTGAGCGCATCGTTCTGGCCTGCACCGACCCTGGTGATGTGGTGTGGGAACCCTTTGCCGGCCTGGCGGGTACGCTCGTGGTTGCCCTGCGCCACGGGCGACGCGGCTTCGCTGCCGAGGTCAATCCCGAATTTTATCGCCATGCCTGCGAGCGCCTGCGCCAGGAATCAACCGGAGACCTCTTGGATGTCATTGCCCATTCCGCCCCCGCCTGTTGATAGCGGTCCCCAACCTGGGGCCGTCCA
>DYRB01000084.1:0-2752 GCA_020718945.1 Lamprocystis purpurea
ACCCCCGGCGGGACGCCGGGGGACCCAGTTGCCGGCAAGATGCCGGCGCTCCCGCCGCCTTGCCTCACCCACCCAGGCAAGGGACAATGCGCGGCTGCCGCCGCCCCGGGCGGCCCATTCACCCACACACTGAGGAAACACCCCATGCGACTGATCCTGTTGGGCGCCCCCGGCGCCGGTAAGGGCACCGTAGCCAAGCGACTCACCGCCATCGACGGCTCGGTGCAGATCTCCACCGGCGACATCCTGCGCGCCGCCGTCAAGGAAGGCACCGAACTGGGCAAGCAGGCCGAGGCGGCCATGAAGGCCGGCGACCTGGTCTCCGACGACCTGATCATGGGCATCATGGGCGAGCGCCTGTTGCAGGACGACTGCAAGGCCGGCTTCCTGCTCGACGGCTTCCCCCGCACCATCCCCCAGGCCGAGGCGCTCAAGGTCCTGCTGGCCAAGCTCGGCATCCAGCTCCAGGCCGCCGTCAACCTGGACGTGCCCAAGGAGGTCATCCTCGACCGCCTGACCACCCGGCGGACCTGCATGGACTGCGGCGCCATCTACAACGTCAAGTCCTCCCCGACCAAGGTCGAGGGCGTGTGCGACAAGTGCGGCGGCAAGGTGGTGCAGCGCGACGACGAGACCGAGGAGGCCATCTCCAACCGTCTGGATGTCTACAACCAGAAGACCGCCCCCCTGGCCGACTTCTACCGCAAGGAAGGCCTGCTGCTGGACGTGAACTCCACCTCCAGCGACACCGTGGTCACCGCCATCCAGGCCCACATCGGGGCCTGATCCAGGTCTCTCTCCCCCTCTCCCCCTTGCGCGGCTTCTCCGCCGCGCCCCTCTATCGCTTGCGGGAGAGGGGTGGGGGGGAGGGCATGACTTGTCTGCCGCTCCGGGCAGATCCCCGCTCGTCCAGTTCGACCCTGTCCGCAGCGCCCGAGTATCGCGACCCGGGCCGGTGAGACCCCAGCTTTATGGGGCACGGCTATCCATAGAAACCTCCGGGGAGAACCGGCCCCGTCGGTGCTGCGCGGTCGGTGTGGATGCCGTACCCTTGGGTTTCCTTCCCGCGTCCCCGTTGCCCCATGAACATCCGCCTCCCCGCCGCCCTTGCCCTGGCCCTGATCGCCGCCGCCGGCGGCTACCTGTTCGCCCTGAATCGGGCCGGCCCTGGCGCCGACGGCCACGACCACGAGGCCCAGGCGCATGAGACCCAGACGCATGAGGCCCAGGTCTACCAGTGCCCCATGCACCCCTGGATCAAGTCGGACAAGCCCGGGGACCGCTGCACTATCTGCGGCATGGAACTGGTCGCCGCGGCCGGGGCCAGGGCCGGTTCCACAGCCGGCACCGGCGAGGCCGACCCCAATCTGGTGACCCTGACCCAGGCCCAGGCGGCGGTGACCGGGGTGCAGACCGCGGCCGTGCGCCGCGGCGTCCTCACGCGATCCCTGCGGGTCAGCGGGGCCATCGACGACGACGACACCTTGCACCGCATCCTCTCAGCCCGGGTGCCCGGGCGCATCGAAAAGCTCCAGGTCAACTATGTCGGCGCCGAGGTCGAGGCCGGGGCGCCGCTGGCCACCATCTACAGCCCGGACATGCTCACCGCCCAGCGCCAGTACGTGGAGCGGATCAAGGGCGGGGCCATCGCCACCTCGGCCTCGGACCGGGCGGCGGCCCGGGAGCGCCTGTTGGAACTGGGCCTGAGCGAGGAGGAGGTGCGCATCCTGGAGGGGACCCTCAAGCCCACGGCCATGGTGACGGTGCGCGCCCCCAATTCCGGCACCGTGGTGTCGCGCAGCGTCTACGAGGGCCAGTACGTCCAGACCAACGACCGGCTGTTCGAGATGGGCGACTTCTCGCGCATGTGGTTCATCTTCGACGCCTACGAGCCAGACCTCGCCTGGCTCCGAGTGGGCCAGACCGCGGAGGTCTCGGTCCCGTCCCTGCCGGACCGGGTGCTGACCGCCCCCATCGCCTTCATCGACCCGAACCTCAACGAAATGACCCGCACCGCCCGGGTTCGGGTAGTGCTGGAAAACCCGGGCCGACACCTGCTGCACCGCCAGACCGCCACGGCCCTGGTCCAGGAGACCGGCGCCGAGGCCCTGCTGGTGCCGCGCAGCGCGGTCCTCCAGCATAGCGGCAGGCCGGTGGTATACCTGGAGACCGAAGGGGGATACAGGGCCCAGGAGGTCCGCCTCGGGCGCTCCGGCGACACACAAGTCGAGGTGGCCTCCGGCCTGGCCGAGGGTGATCGGGTGGTGACCCAGGCGGCACTGATCCTGGACTCCCAGGCCCAGCTCGCCCATGCGGGGGTGGGGGCCGCGGCCCACGACCACGGCGCCCCGGTCAAGGTTGAGGCCGGGGCCCAGCCCCACGACGAGGCCGCCTACGGCCTGCTGCGGGCCCTGGTCTTCGCCGCCGCCGACGCCGCGGCGGCCCTGGCCAACGACGACCTGCCGGGGTACCTCAAGGTCCTGCCCGGCCTGCGCCAGGCCCAGGCTGCCTACCTGGCGGGCTGGCCAACCGCCGGTCGGGGGGAGTTCGCCGGGGTCGCCAACAAGCTCCCGGACGGGCCTGACCTGGACGCCGTGCGCCACGCCTTCGAGCCCTTCAGCACCGCCACCGCGGACCTGGCCCAGGCGTCCCACCTGCACCATCGGGAGGGGGTGACCATCTACCAGTGCCCCATGACCCCGGTGCTCGGCACCGCCCGCTGGCTGTCCCGGGCCAACCAGGTGCGCAACCC
>DYRB01000084.1:2852-9873 GCA_020718945.1 Lamprocystis purpurea
TGGTCCCTGCACAACCGCTTCCTGGTGGTGAGCGGCTTCCTGGCCCTGTGCGCCTGGGGCCTGTTCGCCCTGGGCCGCATCCCCATCGACGCCATCCCGGACCTGTCGGAGAACCAGGTCATCGTCTACGCCGACTGGCCCGGGCGCTCCCCCCAGGAGGTGGAGGACCAGATCACCTACCCCCTGTCGGTCTCCCTGCAAGGCTTGGCGGGGGTCAAGACGGTGCGGGCCAGTTCCATGTTCGGCTTCGCCTTCCTCACCGCCATCTTCGATGACGCCATAGACCCCTACTTCGCCCGCACCCGGGTCCTGGAGCGGCTGAACTCCCTGGGCAACCTGCTCCCGGAGGGGGTGGTGGCGCGGCTGGGCCCGGACGCCACGGGCCTGGGCTGGGTCTACCAGTACTACCTGAAGGACCAGTCCGGCACCCAGGACCTGGGGTCGCTCCGCAACCTCCAGGACACCTTCATCCGCTACCAGCTCGCGGCCGTGCCCGGGGTGGCGGAGGTGGCGAGCATTGGCGGTTTCGTGCGCCAGTATCAGATCGAGGTCTCGGCCTTCAAGCTCAAACAGCACGAGACCAGCCTCGGGGCCATTATGGACGCGGTGGCCGCCGGCAATCTCAACGTGGGCGGCAAGACCATCGAGGAGAACGGGGCCGAGTACATCATCCGCGGTGTCGGCCTGGTCCAGGGCATCCCCGACCTGGAGGCCATCCCTATCCTGCCCCACTCGGGCACGCCGCTCTACCTGCGCGACGTCGCCACGGTGCGCATCGGCGGGGACTTCCGCCGCGGGGCCCTGGACCTGGATGGGCGCGAGGTGGTGGGCGGCATCGTGGTCATGCGCTATGGCGAAAACGCCTACCGGGTGATCCAAGACGTCAAGGCCCGCCTCGCCGCCCTGGCCCCGGGCCTGCCAACCGGGGTATCGGTGGTCCCCTTCTACGACCGCAGCGATCTGATCGAGCGGGCCATAGCGACCCTCAAGGACGCACTGACCGAGGAGGTCATCCTGGTCACCCTGATGCACATCCTGTTCCTGTTCCACTTCCGCAGCATCCTCATCGTCACCCTGCCCCTGCCGGCCTCCATCCTGATCTCCTTCATTTTGATGGACCGCTTCGGCATCCCGTCGAACATCATGTCCCTCACGGGCATCGCCATTTCCATCGGCGTGCTGGTGGACGCCGGCATTGTCATGACCGAAAACGTCATCCGCCATTGCGAGCGGGCCGAGGACGCACTGGGCCGGCGCCTGACCCCGGCGGAGACCTTCGCCCAGACCCTGACCGCCGCCACCCAGGTCGGCCGGCCCATGTTCTTCTCCATGCTGATCATCATCTTCGCCTTCGTGCCGGTGTTCCTGCTCACCGGCCAGGAGGGCAAGCTGTTCCACCCGCTGGCCTTCACCAAGACCTTCGCCCTGATCGGGGCGACCCTGCTGGCCATCACCGCGGTGCCGGTGTTTTGCACCCTGTTGGTACGCGGGCCCTTCAAACCCGAGTCCGAAAACTGGCTTATGAAGACCCTGCTCAAGGGCTACGAGCCGGCACTGGATTGGGCCCTGGGGCACCGCAAGTCCGTCCTGGGCCTGGCCGCGACCCTGCTGGCGGTTTGCCTGGTGATCGCCTTCGGCCTGCCGCGCCCGGTCAACGACCTGCTCCCGGAGTCCCTGGCCCGCCATACCCAGGGGTTCGGCAGCGAGTTCATGCCCACCCTGGAGGAAGGTTCCCTACTGTTCATGCCCGTGCTGCTCCCGGCCACGGCCCTGACCGAGGTCAAGCGCATCATGTCCTGGCAGGACTCGGTCATGAGCACCCATCCCGCCGTGGCCTCGGTGGCGGGCAAGCTGGGGCGGGCGGATACCGCCACGGACCCGGCCCCGGTGGAGATGATCGAGACCACCATCATGCTCAAGCCCCCGAGCGAGTGGCCAACCGGGACCACCAAGGCGTCCATCATCGCCGACCTGTCCGAGCGGCTGATGCAGGTCCCGGGCTATGTCCCCGGCTTCCTCCAGCCCATCGAGAACCGCATCCTCATGACCAGCACGGGCATCCGCGCCCAGGTCGGGGTCAAGATCTACGGCGACGACCTGGACGCCCTGCAGAAGAAGGCCTTCGAGGTGGAACGGGTGGTCAACCGGGTCCAGGGGGCCACCGGGGTCGCGCCCTCCCGGGTCCAGGGCAAGCCCTACCTGGAGATCCAGGTGGACCGGGCGCAACTCGGCCGCTATGGGCTGAGCGTCGCCGAGGTCTTCCGCCAGGTGGAGGCCGGCATCGGCGGGACCACGGTGGCCACCACCATCAAGGGGCGGGAGCGCTGGCCCATCCAGGTCCGCCTGGAGCAGGCCGACCGGGGGGACATCGACCGCCTGGGGGAAATACTCCTGGTCACCCCCTCCGGGGCCGCGGTGCAACTGCGCCAGGTGGCGGACCTCAAGCGCGTGGTCGGGCCCAACGAGATCCAGAGCGAGAACGGACGGCTGCGGGTCTTCGTCCAGGCCAATGTGCGCGACCGGGACCTGGGCGGCTTCGTGGACGAGGTCAAGGCCCGCATCGGGGCCGAGGTACCGCTGGACCCGGGCATGACCATCGAGTATTCGGGCCAGTACGAGAACCAGCTCCGCGCCCGGGAGACCCTGAGCTATGTCTTCCCGGCGGTGATCCTGATCATATTCATCACCCTGACCATGACCTTCCGCTCCCTGGGCGAGGCGATCCATGTCTTGCTCGCCGTACCCTTCGCCCTCACCGGCGGGGTCCTGCTCCAGGCCTGGATGGGGTTCAATTTCAGCGTCGCCGTCTGGGTCGGCTACATCGCCCTCTTCGGCACCGCCATCCAGACCGGGGTCATCATGGTCACCTACCTGGAGGAGGCGGTGGTAGCCAAGCGCAAGGAACTGGGCCGGGAGCTGACCCGGGAGGAACTGACCGAGGCGGTCAAGGCCGGGGCCCGGCTGAGGCTAAGGCCCAAGGTCATGACCGTGGCCACGACCATAGCGTCGCTTACCCCCATTTTCTGGCTCGACCGCACCGGGGTGGAGATCATGCAGCCGCTCGCCACCCCGGTGGTGGGGGGCATGATTTCCAGTCTGGTGCATATCCTCATTGTCACGCCGGTGATCTTTGCCTGGCTGCGGGAGCGGAGGCTCGGCCAGACGGTGTAGGTCGGGCTTCGGGTCCAGGGATCGGACCCGGGCCCGGCCGGCTCGCCGGTTCAGCCAGGTGCGGACCTCGACCCGCACCAGGCCGCAAGCTTGGCCGGTCTCAGAACGCCGCGCCGTTTAACCACATGTGGACCAGGATGCTGGCGCCATAGCCGGCGGCGATGGCGGGGGTCCATTTCAGGTGGCCGAAGAAGGTGTAGGCGCCCCGCGCCTGGCCCATCAGCGCCACCCCGGCGGCAGAGCCGATGGAGAGCAGGGAGCCGCCCACCCCGGCGGTCATGGTGACCAGCATCCACTGGCCGACGGACATGTCCGGCATCATGGTCAACACGGCGAACATCACCGGTATATTGTCCACCACCGCCGACAGCACGCCGATCATCACATTGGCGTAGGTGGCGCCCCAGCCGACGTACAGGGACTCCGAGAGCAGGGCGAGATAGCCGATGAAGCCCAGGCCCCCCACACACAGCACCACGCCGTAGAAGAAGAACAGGGTGTCCCATTCCGCCCGCGCCACGCTGCGGAAGATGTCGTAGGCCACCGGGCTGCCCAGATCCTCCCCCTCCTCGCCGATTGGCCCATGGCTTTCCCCCGTGCGCTTCAGGAAGTAGGCGAAGAATTTCAGGTAGCCTAGCCCGGTGAGCATGCCAATCACCGGCGGCAGGTGCAGGAAGTTGTGGAAGCCCACCGCGGTGGCGATGGTCAGGAGGAACAGGGCGACGATGACCAGTGCGCCCCGCTTCATGCCCACCAGCACGCCGCCGCCCGCCGGCTTGCCCCCGGGCACGGCGAAGCTCATGGCGATGGCCGGCACCAGCCAGTTCACCACGGACGGTATGAACAGCATGAAGAAGGTCCAAAAATCGATGGCGCCGTTGCTGGCCTGGATGTTCTTCTGCCAGACCATCAGGGTGGTGATGTCGCCGAAGGGGCTGAAGGCGCCGCCGGCATTGGCGGCCACCACGATGTTGATGCAGGCCAGCAGGACGAACTTGCCGTTGTTACCGGCCACCGCCAGCACCACTGCCGCCATCAGCAGGGCGGTGGTCAAGTTGTCCGCCACCGGTGAGATGAAGAAGGCCAGCAGGCCGGTGATCCAGAACAGGACCTTCAGGCTGAAGCCCTTGCGGATCAGCCAGGAACGCAGGGCATCGAAGACCTGGCGCTCCTCCATGGCGTTGATGTAGGTCATCGCCACCAACAGGAACAGCATCAGCTCGGCGTATTCCAGCAGGGTGTGGCGCACCGCCGCCTCGGCGCTGTGGGGGATGCCGTTCTGCACATAGATCCAGCCGATCAGGCCCCAGATCAGACCTGCTGCCAGCATCACCGGCTTGGACTTGCGCAGGTGGATGAACTCCTCCGCCATCACCAGCAAGTAGGACAGAACGAACAGGACCAGGGCGGCAATTCCCACCCAATGGCCGGTCAAATCAAGGCGTTGGCCGTCCCCCGCCGCCAGGGCGAGGGAAGGGAACGTGGACAGGGCGAGCAGAGGCAGGTAGCGCATCATGGTGGGACACCCGGGGGTTTTTTGCAGCGCAACAATATACCCGGGGATCGGGCCTGGCGGTAGACGAGGGAAGGTCCCCGGTCGGCCTAAAGGCCAACCTACAGACGGCCCGGGGGGCGGGGCGGCGGCTGGGGCAAACGGTGTAAGTCGGGCCCCTGTCCGCCAAGGATGCGGGCCTTGCCGAGGGCGCAGGAGCGGCCCTCGGCTAGCCCGACCAGCCGCCCAGGCGGTCGGCCCGCACCCAGGGTCCGCCGAGGGAGCGGGGGGAGCCAAGCGGAGCCAGACGGAGCGCCGGCCTCTGGCCGGCAACTGGGTCCCCCTGCGTCCCGCCGGGGGTGTGGGTCGGATCGCCGGGAGGCGCTTGGTAAGCGCCCCGGTGGCCCCACCTCGCCCCCTCGTCGGCTGTGCCCAAGCCCTGGGCCGCTTGTGCCCAAGCCCTGGGCCGCGTAGCATCCGGGGCGGTGCCTAAGGCGCCAAGCCACTGTAATTCATGATCTTGTCACAATCCGTGCCGGCCCCGATTCGGTCTGGCCTCGAGGGAGGTTCCCCATGAGAAGTTCCAACACCTTTGCCCTGGTTGGTGCCGCGCTGGTCGCCGCCGCGGCTGTTGCCCCGGCCCAGGCCGATTGGGCCCAGAAGCTCCAGGGTCTCTGGGACGGCGCCGCAAGCACGGCCCAGGACCTCTACGGTCAGGCCCAGAGTGCGGTCAAGGACCACTGGGCCAAGCTCCCGGGGCAGATCACCCTGTGTACCGCCACCGAGCTCAAGGACTGGATCAGCGGCGAGGTGATCCCCCGCTTCAAGGAGGCGGCGCCCCTCATCGGGGTCAAGGTCGAGGCCCACGGCTCCGGCGAGCTGGCCGACGCCATGAATGCCAACAACAGCATGAAGTGTGATGTCGTCATCTTCGGCTCAGACGTCGCCGGCCTGCGCTGGAAGGGCTTCGAGGCCGCCAAGCGCACCCCCGTCGCCTACTCCGCAACGGTCTGGGTCGGGGAGAAGGACAAGCTGGATGCCGCCCGCAGCTTCCTTGGCAAGTCCGCCGGTGCAACCCTGAGCTGCACCGACCTGGCCAAGGCCGCCGCCCAGGGGCGCTACAGCAAGATCAAGGAGGGCGGCCAGGGCAAACTGGACCTGGAGATGACCACCTCCAACTCCGGCCAATCCATGTACGTCTCCTGCGTCTACTCCATCGTGGATGCCCTGGACCCCAAGGAAGTGGAGCAGAAGCTCAATGCCAACCCCGCCCTGGAGGACCAGGTCCGGGAGTTCTTCAAAGTGGTCAAGTTTGACGTGGACTCCACCACCAGCCTGACGGTCAAGCCGGAGGGTGAGTTCATGCACCCCAACGGCGTCGGCTACAAGCACCTGGCCATCGCTACCTACGAGAGCTTCCTGCCCCAGCTCAACGAGGAGTTCACCAAGCAGGGCAAGCAGATCGAGGCGATCTACCCGGCCATCAGCATCCTCAACAACTTCCCGGCGGTGCGGGTGACGACCGAGGGTAAGAACGGTGAGGCGACCACGGCCCTGCTCCAGTTCCTGCTGAGCCAGGACGCCCAGGGCCAGCTCCCGCGCCTGGGCTTCCGTCCGGCCAACCCCAAGGTGGACTACAGCCGCGACGGGGTCGCGAAGTTCTTCAACAACAAGATCGAGGTCGGCGACGCCCCGCGGACCCAGCAGGCGTTGCGCGACCTTTGGGGCATCGTCTCCCAGGAGCCCAAGGCCGGGGCCGTCAAGTTCTGAACGTCACGCCCGCCCCGGGACCCGGACCCGGACCCGGGGCGGGTGCGGGGCCGGCCCAGGCCGGTCGCGCCCCGCCGGTGGGGCGCCCCGCCGGTGGGGCTCGGGTCCCCTGACCGGCAGGACTGCGCCAGGCATCGGGGCGGACGGGCCCGGCCCAAGGGGCGGTGACCGTACTCAGCCGACCTGTCCGCCAAGCGCTCCCGGGATCTGGGAGCGTCAATCGCCTCGGCGAGGTCGTAGCAAGTGCACGTCCAGTCTTCTGAGTCTGGGGGTACGACCGAGCCGATCAGTCCTGAGGCTGCGCCCGCCGCAGGGCGGCCACCTCTTCGGCACCGAGCCCGGGCGGCTTGTGGCGGGCCTCGGTGTCCAGCACCACCAGGCGCAACAGGCGCACCCCGGGGCTCAGGTGGCTGCCGTCGCCCTGGTCCAGCAGGTCCTCCAGATAGACCCGATGCAGCAGCCCCGCGGGCTCCAGGGCGGTGAAGGCCGGGCTCAGGGGCGGTTCGATGCTACGGGTGGGGAAGACCGCCACAGCGACCCAGGGCCGCTCGACCTCCTGGCGATAGAGATACAGGAAGATGGCGGCAA
>DYRB01000085.1 GCA_020718945.1 Lamprocystis purpurea
TTCCGCCAGGTCTTCTTCCAGGGGCACCCGGAGTACGACACCATCTCGCTGCTCAAGGAGTACCAGCGCGAGGTGCGGCGCTTTGCCGCCGGTGCGCGCCAGGACTACCCGCCCTTCCCCGACCACTACATAGACCTCAAGCACCGCGCCATCCTGGACGAGCACCGCGGCCGGGTGGTGACCGCCATGACCCACGGCCGTGAGCAGCCCGCCTTCCCCGAGGCCTACATAGCCCGATCCCTCGACAACACCTGGCACGACACCGCCGAGGGCGTGGTGGGCAACTGGATGGGCCTGATCTATCAGGTCACCAACAGCAACCGCAAGCTCCCCTTCATGGACGGGGTGGACCCCAATGATCCGCTCAACCTGAGGCGCAGCTGAGGTGCGGCCGTTCCTGGCTGTCGCGTCTGCAATACGGTCGGGGCGGTCCAGGGGGCTGCCGGTCGGCCCCGCGGTGGCGCCTTCGGTCGCCGGGCTTTGCGACGGCGGTCACAGTTCCCTGGATTGATGGGCCTCAGGGCCCTGATGTGGCACAGTCGAGACAGTTCCCTATCTGCCGCACCCTGGGCCTTGATCCATACTCTTCTCAAGTCGGCGGCCGGGTGGCCACCGACGCCTTCACCACTGAGAAGGGCGACAAGCCAACGGGACAGCGGTCATGTTCGACGAACAAGAAAAGGTCATAAGCTACAAATGGGACCCGGCAGAAGAGACCGGGTATCGGCTGCGGTTCGACCCGCGGCTGGCACAACTGCGGGGTCAGACCCCCTTCCGGGTCGAGGACTGGATGCACCACATCGTCAACAACGAGTGGGGTTGCGCCACCCTGGACCAGGCCCTGGGGGTGCTGAACCGCCTGTTCAGCCTGGATGTGGGCGAGGAACGCCGCCGCCTTCAAGGGCGCCTGGCCCAGACCCCGCATTAGGCCGAGAATCCGGCAGGCAGACCAGGGGGCCGCTTGCGGCCCCCGTTGTTTTCGTCCGCAAATGAACGCAAATGAACGCACATCGGACAAGCGTCCGGCTCGGGTCGGCACCTGCCCGGGCGCTGGCCGTTTGCCTTCCGCGCCACTTCGGCGCCGCCTAGGTCGCATCCATCAGTATCCATGCCCAGCCTGCGCCTCCTGTTCGCCGCTCTCCTGACCCTGATTGCCGTTGCCGCCGCCGCCGCGGTACCGCCGGTCGTCCCTCTGGACGGGCCCCAGGCGGTGGTGCAAGGCGTCTCCGAGGCCCTGGCCCGGGTCTTGCGCGAGGATCGCGACCGCCTGGCCAAGGACCCGGCCTTCGTCCACCGCCTGGTGGACGAGGTGTTCCTGCCCAATCTGGACTTCGACCGGGTGGCGGGGCTGGTGCTCGGCCCATTCTGGCCGGATGCGAGCGCCGCCCAGCGGGACGGCTTTCGGCGCGAGTTCAAGTCCATGCTCATCCACACCTATGCCTCGGCCCTGAGTCGGCTGGGGCCCTGGGAGATCCGCTACCCGCCCATGCACTCCGTGCCCGGGCAGACGGATCTGGCCGTCCCCACGGAGATCCTCCGCCCCGGGGCACTGCCGGTGGAGGTGACCTATCGCATGGCCTGGGATGGGGCGCGCTGGCGGGCCTACGACGTGGCGGTGGAGGGGGTCAGCCTGCTGACCAACTACAGGTCCATATTCGTCCGCCTAGCCCGCCAGAAGGGGCTCGATGGCCTGATTGAGGACCTGGCGACCCGCAATGCGACGCGGGCGGCGGCAGGGGGTTGAGCAGGGTCGGACGCAATGGGCCCTGGCCTTGGGAGCGTCGGCGGCGCGCCGGCGGAGCGTCGGCGGAGCGTCGGCGGAGCGCCGGCGGAGTGCCGGCGGAGCGCCGGCCTCTGGCCGGCACTGGGTCCCCCGGCGTCCCGCCGGGAGTATGCGCCAAGGGCCGGATGGGACGGGGCGCTAGCCCTCGCCCCCCTCCGCCAACCAATCCCTAGGCTTGAGGTAGCGTTCGTAGAGCCTGGCCTCGGCGGTCCCGGGCTCCGGGTGCCAGTCATAGCGCCAGCTCACCTCCGGGGGCAGGGACATGAGGATGGACTCGGTCCGTCCCCCGGACTGGAGCCCGAACAGGGTCCCGCGGTCGTAGACCAGGTTGAACTCCACATAGCGCCCGCGACGCAGGCGCTGGAACTCCCGCTCCCGCTCGCCGTAGGGGCTGTCCTTGCGGCGGGCCACTATAGGCAAATAGGCCGGCAGATAGTGGTCGGCGATGCTGCGGGTGAGCCCGAAGCAGCGCTCGAAACCGCCCTGGTTCTCGTCGTCGAAGAAGAGCCCGCCGACCCCCCGGGGCTCGTCGCGGTGACGCAGGAAGAAGTAGTCGTCGCACCACTGCTTGAGTCGCGGGTGGACCTCTTCGCCGAAGGGGGCGCAGGCGGCCCGGGCGGTGCTGTGCCAGTGGACGACGTCCTCGTCGAAGCCGTAGTAGGGGGTCAGGTCGAAACCGCCGCCGAACCACCAGACGGGCTCGGCGCCGGGCTTCTCGGCGACGAAGAAGCGCACGTTGGCGTGGGAGGTGGGGGCGTAGGGGTTGCGCGGGTGCATGACCAGGGACACCCCCATGGCCTGGAAGCTGCGTCCGGCCAGCTCAGGGCGGTGGGCGGTGGCCGAGGGCGGCAGGTTGTCGCCGAAGACATGGGAGAAGTTGATCCCGCCCTTCTCGAACACCGCTCCCCCCTCCATGACCCGGGTCCGCCCGCCGCCACCGCCGGGGCGCTCCCAGGCGTCCTCGCGGAAGGCCCCGGCCCCGTCCTCCGCCGCCAGGGCCGCGCAGATCCGGTCCTGGATGTCGAGCAGATAGTCCTGGACGGCCTGGGTGTCGGGCTCTTGGGTCATGGGCGTCTCCGGGTGCGCATCCGCCTGGGGGCGGGTCTGTGGCCAGCGATGATATGCAAGACCCGACCCTGGGTCAGGCTTGTGGGTCTGTCGGGTACAGGTGGATGGCGAGCCAGATGCAGTGGGGCGCCCGGGAGGTACTCAAGACCCGGTGGGGGGTATGGGCGGGGATGAACAGGTGGTCGCCTGGGCCCAGGTTGACCGTCTTGCCGCCGATCTCCAGGGTGGCCAAGCCCTGCGTCAGGACCACCCACTCGTCCTGCGCCTGGTCGTAGAGGACCGGCTCCGGGGTGGCGCTGCTGATGATTCGCTCTATGTGCAGGTTGCGATGGCGCAGCAGGGTCTCGAAGACCTCGCCGGTGGCGGGGCTCGGGATCTCAGCGAAGAGGTTGGGCCCAATCACGTCAATAGGGTCACATCAAAGGGTCTGGTCAAAGAAAAACCGGCGCTGGGCCGGTTTTTCTCTTGGTTCTGGCAGCGTCGGAGCATATCGCCCCGACAAGGGCTCGATCTCAGGCCATGGCCTTGATGTGGGCGTTGAGCCGGCTCTTGTGGCGCGCGGCCTTGTTCTTGTGGATGAGCCCGGACTGGGCCGCGTCGTCGATGATGGGGACCGCCTCCTTGTACGCGGCAGAGGCCGCTTCTTTGTCGCCCGCGGCGATCATCTTCAGCACCTTTTTGACATAGGTGCGGAACATGCTGCGGCGCGAGGCGTTGTGCTGACGACGCACCTCGGCCTGGCGGGCGCGCTTGCGGGCTTGGGCAGAATTGGCCAAAGACGATCTCCTGGAAACCTGGGGTAGGCGGCTTGCGTGAAAGACCGCGCATTCTGGGCAGGCCAGGGGGGTTTGTCAACCCCTCCCGTTGGCTGTCCAGCTTGCGCTGGAATGGGTGCCCAGTTTGCGTGGAATAGGCGCCTGAGCCTGAGCGCGCAGGGCTAGCGCAGTTCGTCCCACTCCGGATAGCTCAACCCAGGGATGCGGGGCGTGTCCACCCGCAGTCCCAGGTGTCGTGCATAGGCCTCGAAGATGCCGATCTTGTAGCCTAGGCCCTCAGGCATGCCGGTGTCCGACCAGTGGTGGCGCCGCTCCCAGGCTTCCGGGCCACGCACCAGGGGCCAGCCGGCCACCGCCAGCCACAGGGCGAAGGTGGCGCTGGGGGAGGCGCGGGTCAGGTCTGCCAGGGCGGCGAGGGCATTGGGGTCGGCCACCGCGGCGGCGGGCTCTTCCCAGATCAGGGTGTCGCCCTGGCGCCGGGCGGCGAGCAGGGGCTGTGGGTCGCCGTCGGGCTGGGCCCCCAGGGGGCCGGGCCATTCCCCGCGCAGCTCGAAGGTCATGCGGTCCCGGGTGCTCCGGACCCGGTAGGCCGGGTCCTGGCGGTAACGGACCAGGCTCAGGCCGCGCTTCCAGTGGGCGACCCAGAACCCCTGGCGCAGGTAGAAGCGCAGGGCCCCCTGCCAGAGCCAGTCGCTCTCCAGGCGGATGGCGGTCATGCCGAGGCGGTGGGCGACGGCCTCCACCAGGGCCACCACCAGGGTCCCCCAGCCCTCGCGCCTGGCCTCGGGGAAGAGGAACAGGCTGGCCATCCAGAGGTTGGGCCCTCCCCAGCCGCTATCCTGGACCCGGAATGCAATGGTGCCTATGGGCCGCTCGCCCTGGTAGACCCAGTAGGGCTGGTAGGGGTCCAGGTCGGCGGGGTCGCCCAGGCCCTCGCCGGGGGCCAGGCCGCGCTTGGCCCAGTCGGCGATGGCCGGCTCAGACAGGGTGCGTGGGTCGGGGCAGGGATCGACCCGGTAACCCAGGTAGATGCACAGCTCGCAGGCCCGCCACAGGCGCCGCTCGTTGGCCTTGGCCGGGTGTACCGGGCGGAGTAGGGGGATGGCGGTCAGGAACTCGGCCAGGTCGGTGGCGAGTTGACGCGCCGGGTCCTCGACCTTGGGTCTGCCGGTCGGTTCATGCCCGGGGTCGCCGGGTCCGGAGTCGCGGGTCGACATAGGACACCTCGCCGTTGGACGGGGGGTGCGGCCTGACCCTTCGCCGGTCGCCGCCCTTTACATCCGTGCCATGAACTCTCCGGTGAGAGTATTGACCTTGATGGTGTCGTCCGGGGCCAGGTATTCGGGGACCAGCACCACCAGTCCGGTGTTGGTAGTGGCGGGCTTGTTGCGCGACGAGGCGGAGGACCCCTTCATGGCCGGGGCGCAGTCCACCACCTGAAGGATGACCGTGGCAGGCAGTTCTATGCCCACCGCGTTGCCGTCCACGACTAGGGCGCAGATGCCTTCCAGGCCGTCGATCAGGTAGGGCCGCTCGGCCTCCAGGGCGTCCAAGTCGAAGACGTATTGCTCGTAGGTGTCGCGGTCCATGAAGGTGCAGCCGTCGGCGTCCTGGTAGAGGAACTGCACGGCGCGGCGCTCGAAGTCCACGGTCTGAACGACTTCGTCGCCCTTGAAGCTGGCCTGGAACTTCTGGCGCGTGACCACGTTGCGCCCGCGCACCTTGTACAGGGTGTTGCCGCTGCGCGAGGAGGCGGTCTGCACCTGGAGCTCGTTGATGAAGACGCTGGCGCCCTCGACGTCGATGACGATGCCCTTCTTGATCTCACTGGCTTTCATGGGGACGCTGGCGAACCGTTGGGTGGATGGGGTGGGGCATGATACCGGGTCTGCGCCGTCTTAGGGGTCGGCGGCGCGCGCGGCAAGGGCAGGCCGCTGGGGCCGGCCTCAGTGCAAAGTCCCGCCCGGCCCGTCCGCAGCGTCCTTCACCGGCAGCAGGTCCACAAATCGCCCCTGGGCCTCGGTGAAGTGCTGAAACTCAGGCACCCCGAAGGTGCGTTTCTTCTTCGACACCCCCTTGGGGCGGAACTGGACCTGGGCCACCCAGAGCCCGTGGCGGGTCTCCAGGGAGAAGACCGCCACATCGATCCGGTAGGGCGAGGCCCCGATGGAGCCGTAGCGTTCGATGATTTCCTGGTGGCGGGCCATCTTCTCCGGTGGCAGGCCCCAGGCGTCCATGATGACGAAGACGAAGTCCGCCTCGTGGATTGCCGCCAGGTGGCGGACCACCTCCGCGGAGTTGTCCTTCGCCTCGTCGGAGGCGGCATTCATCATCACCGGATAGGTCAGACCCGTGGTCAGATTGCCGACGAAGGCCACCGGCACGAGCTGTTCGCCCCGCTCGGCGATATCGCGGGCCACCGCGATCAGCGGGTCTATGATGGTCCGGTAGGCGGTGGGGATGGCGCTCACGGACGCGCCTCCCCGCCCGGCCAGGCGGGGCGGGCCCGGCCGGGTCCGCTGCGGGGTTCTGGGGGCTCTGGGGTCTGCGGCTGGGTGGTCATGGGGGCAGCGGCGCTATGACTGGTTAGGCGGCCGCGGCAGCGCTTAGCGCCGCGGTCCGGGGCGGCCAGTTTACCCCGGACAAGGCCGAGAGTGGCCCCCACCCGATCTGCCGTAGCGTGCGCCGGTGGCCGAGGGGCCATGAAGGTAGAAAAAACAGTCCGGCCGCAAATTACGCAAATTCACGCAAATGGGTCAGTTGGTTGGGCAGAGCGCGCAGGCCACCCCAGGGTGAACCGCGAACCGATAAGAAGTCCTGGTCTATTTGCGTCCTTTTGCGTTCATTTGCGGCTCAACTGCATTTTTCTTGGGCTGAAAGGCCCCGCGGCCGGCGCTGAGAGGACCAGAAACGAAAAAAGCCGGCGCAAGCCGGCTTTTTGTCGCATCGGGAAATTTGGTCGGGGTGATAGGATTCGAACCTACGGCCCCTGCGTCCCGAACGCAGTGCTCTACCAGACTGAGCTACACCCCGTGAAATCAATAGGTCCGGCTGACGGAGAAGTCGGCCAGGGCCCCCAGTGCCTCCCGGTGCGGGGAGGGTGGCAGGACCAGCAGGGCCTCCTTGGCCCGCTCGGCGTAGGATCGCGCGAGTTCGCTAGTGTAGCCAATAGCCCCGGTGGCGGCAATCGCCGCGACAACGGCGTCGATGTGCTCGCGCCCGCCCTCTTCGATGGCCTTGCGCAGCAGGGCCTGCTGCTCCGGGCTGCCGACCTCGATGGCGCGGATCACCGGCAGGGTCGGCTTGCCCTCGTCGAGGTCGTCGCCGACGTTCTTGCCCAGCTCGGCGCTGTCGGCGCTGTAGTCCAGGGCGTCGTCCACCAACTGGAAGGCCACCCCCAGGGCCAGGCCGTAGCTGGCCAGGGCCTGTTCGATGTGCGGCGGGCAGTCGGCGATGACCGACCCCAGGCGCGCCCCGGCCTCGAACAGGGTGGCGGTCTTGCGGTCTATGACCTCCATGTAACGCGCCTGGTCGGTCGCCGCATCATGGGCGTTGAGGAGCTGGAGCACCTCGCCCTCGGCGATGCGGTTGGTGGCGTGGGAGAGGATGTCCATGACCCTCATGTTCTCCACCGCCACCATCATCTCAAAGGCGCGGGAGTACAGGAAGTCGCCCACCAGGACGCTCGCCTCGTTGCCCCACACGGCGTTGGCGGTGTCGCGGTTGCGGCGCAACTCGGAGCCGTCCACCACGTCGTCGTGGAGCAGGGTGGCGGTGTGGATGAACTCCACCACCGCGGCCAGGTCGATGTGGCGGTCGCCGGCATAGCCGCAGGCGCGGGCGGCCAGCAGCACCAGCAAGGGGCGCAGGCGCTTGCCGCCACTGTTGACTATGTAGTGGCCGATCTGATTGATGAGGGCAACGTCGGAGTGCAGGCGCCGCAGTATCAGCGCGTCGACGGCCCGCATGTCCTCGGCCACAGGTGCGCGGATCGCGGAAATGTCCATGTACTTCGGGTCTGAGGGTTACGTATAAGCGCGGCGATGCTAGGGGGGCAGGGTCGGGACTGTCAAGCCGCGAGGGTCCGCCGGTGTGTACGGGCATGCCCACAGACAAGATGGCGCTTGACGCACCTGCCCGGGTACCGCTATTCTCCCGCGGCTTTAGAGCGGCGCCCGTTGGGCCTAGCTTGGAATTTCGGACACCGTTGGGGATAACCAAACATGTACGCGGTCATTCAAACCGGGGGCAAGCAGTATCGGGTTGCCGAGGGCGATACCCTGAAGGTCGAGAAGCTTCTCGCCGACGAGGGCGCCACCGTCGAGCTGGACAAGGTCCTCATGGTCGCCGACGGCGACACCGTCAGGGTCGGCCAGCCCTTCATCGAAGGCGGCAAGGTGACGGCTACGGTCAAGTCCCACGGCCGCGCCAAGAAGGTGCACATCCTCAAGTTCCGTCGGCGCAAGCACCACCTGAAGCGCCAGGGCCACCGCCAGTGGTTCACGGAACTCACCATCACCGGCATCAGCGCCTAATCGGAGGGCAGCGCCATGGCACATAAAAAGGCAGGCGGCAGCTCGCGCAACGGCCGCGATTCGGAATCCAAGCGTCTCGGCGTCAAGGTCTTCGGCGGCCAGCGGGTCACCGCCGGCAGCATCATCATCCGCCAGCGCGGCACCCCGGTGCACAACGGCGTGAACGTGGGCGTTGGCAAGGACCACACCCTGTTCGCCCTGGCCGACGGCATTGTCGAGTTCCAGATCAAGGGCCCCAAGAACCGCAAGTTCGTTGCGGTGGTGGCCGATACCGACGCGGCGACCGCCTAGGTCCCATACCCCCTTAAGGTCTGCATCCCGGCGGTTGTGAGAAGCCTCGTCCTGCGGCGAGGCTTTTTGCATTTTCGGGACCAGCGGCCCTGACGCCCGCACCAGTCCGGGTAATGCCGGGCGCTGACGTCAGGGCCGCCCCCTCACCCCGGCCCTTTCCCCGAGGGGAGAGGGGGACTTGGAGCGCCTGCGGCGCGGTTTCCCTAGCACTTGGCAGCACCCCCATGAAATTCGTCGATGAAGCAAGCATCCAGGTCGTGGCCGGCGACGGCGGCGACGGTTGCGTCAGCTTCCGGCGCGAGAAGTACATCCCCTTCGGTGGCCCCAACGGTGGCGACGGCGGGGACGGCGGCAGCGTCTTCCTGGTCGCTGACGTGAACCTCAACACCCTGGTCGATTTCCGCTACCAACGCATGCACCGCGCCGAGCGCGGCAAGAACGGCATGGGCAAGGACATGACCGGGCGCGGCGGGGAGGACCTGGTGATCCCGGTCCCGGTGGGGACCCGGGTCTTCGACGCCGACACCGAGGAGCTGATCGGCGAGTTGCTGACCGACGGCCAGCGCCTGCTGGTGGCCCAGGGCGGCTTCCACGGCATAGGCAACGCCCGCTACAAGTCGAGCACCAACCGGGCCCCGCGCCAGTTCAAGCCGGGCAGCGAGGGCGAGCGCCGCCAGTTGTTCCTGGAGCTGATCCTGCTGGCCGACGTGGGCCTGCTGGGCTTCCCCAACGCCGGCAAGTCGAGCCTGATCCGCGCCGTCTCCAGCGCCAGGCCCAAGGTCGCCGACTACCCCTTCACCACCCTCCACCCCAATCTCGGCGTGGTCAGCCTGGGGCGCGGGCGCAGCTTCGTCATCGCCGACATCCCGGGCATTATCGAGGGCGCGGCCGAAGGGGCCGGGCTCGGGCTCCAGTTCCTCAAGCACCTGTCGCGCACCGGGCTGCTGCTGCACTTGGTCGATCTGGCCCCCCTGGAAGGCGGCGAGCCCCCGGCCGACCAGGTGCGCAAGATCGAGCGCGAGCTGGCCGCCTACAGCGACGAGTTGGCGGGCAAGGAGCGCTGGCTGGTGCTGAACAAGATCGACCTGCTGGACCCCGACGAGGCCGCCGAGCGCCAGGCCGAGGTCATCGCCGAACTCGGCTGGCAGGGGCCGGCCTTCGCCATCTCCGCCCTGACCGGGGACGGCACCGCCGCCCTGACCGCCGCCATCATGGCCCGGGTGGCGGAGCGCGCCGAGGCGGCCCGCCTGGCCCAGGCCCCGGCCGCCGTGGAAGGCGCAGAAGAGACCCCCTGGCACCCCCTGGACTAAGAGGCTGTGAACAAACCCCATGCCTACTGCGGACGCCCCTGGCCGCGCCCGGATGCGTTGCGGGGACCCCCAAGTCCGGGTCACATAGGCTCGCTATGC